>RGER01000184.1 GCA_009917815.1 Actinomycetota bacterium | reverse complement strand
TGACCGCTATGTGCGCGAGGGCATTGCGCGCATTGTGGCCGAGTGGGAGGATGCCACCGGAAACGGCGAGAAGCAGAAGCAGAGCCTGGAGGTGGAGTACGTTCTCCGCCTCTTCCGTCGTATTACCGACGAGGACGTGGACTTCCTCGGCCTGAATCGCTTCTGGTGTCGCCCTGACTGGATGATCTGCACGGTCTTGCCCATTCCTCCTCCGCAGGTTCGTCCCAGTGTGATCCAGGACAATAACCAGCGTTCCGAAGACGACTTGACGCACAAGCTGGCCGAGATCATCAAGACGAACAATACCTACCTCCAGCCCCGCATTGAGGCTGGCGCGGCCAAGTCAGTAATTGACGAGTGGACGAACGTGCTCCAGTACCACGTAGCCACTCTCGTGGACAACCAGATTCCTGGTGTGGCTCCGAGTGCGCAGCGCAATGGCCGGCCTCTCAAGTCGATCCAACAACGTCTGGGGAGCAAGGAGGGTCGTATTCGCTACAATATCCAGGGCAAGCGCGTGGAGTTCAGTGCGCGCTCCGTGATTACTCCCGACCCGAACATTTCCATCGCTGAGCTCGGTGTTCCGGAGAAAATCGCGATGAACCTGACTTTCCCGGAGCGCGTGACCAAGTTCACCAACGAGCACCGTGGAAACCTCGACAAGCTCTACAAGCTCATTCGCAATGGGCCTAATAAGTACCCTGGTGCGAAGACGATTCGCCACGCCGATGGGCGCATCACAAGTCTGCGCCACGTCAATACCAAGGAGCTCGTGCTCCGCGAGGGCGACATCGTGAATCGTCACCTTATCGACGGCGACGTGGTGCTCTTCAACCGTCAGCCCACACTCCACCGCATGTCGATGATGGGGCACAAGGTGAAGGTACTCAAGGGGAAGACCTTTCGTCTGAACGTGTCAGTGACGGCTCCTTACAATGCTGACTTTGACGGTGACGAGATGAACATGCACTGCCCGCAGAGCTATGAGGCTGCCACGGAGCTGGAGGAGATTGCTGCAGTTCCTCACCAGATTCTGCGGCCACGTGACGGTCTTCCCGTTATCGGCATTGTACAGGACACGCTGGTGGGGAGCTATCGCATCACCAGGGACCATGTGACAGTGAATCGCAGGGAGTTCATGAACCTGATGATGTGGAACCGGCGCTTCGATGGGTCTATCCCTGAGCCGAAGGGCGATGACGGCAAGTGGACGGGGCGCCAGGTGCTCAGCCAGCTCCTGCCTCCCATCAATCTGGAGATGAACAACAGCTCCAAGCGCAAGGTGGTCATCCGCGATGGCGAGATCCTGGAGGGCCAGTTTGACAAGGGCATCTTTAGCAAGGCGTCCAAGGGCATCATCCACATGACCTACAAGGACTACGGGAGCAAGGAGACGGTGGACATGATTGATGCGCTCCAGAACACCATGGAGCAGTTCCTAGTGTACAACGGCTTCTCCGTGGGCATCAGCGACTTGATTGCTGACGCATCCACGAAGGACGAGATGAACAAGAAGATCAAGGATACCAAGTCCGATGTAGAGACCCTCCTTTTACAGATTCACCAGGACCTCTTTGACAACAACACGGGCAAGTCCAATCAGGCCGAGTTTGAGGACAAGGTGTTTGGTACTTTGAACAAGGCCACGGAAGGTGCGGGCGAGTCTGGCCAGGCTTCTCTAGCGAATGAGAATCGCATGACGGCGATGGTGCGCGCTGGGTCAAAGGGTGGTCCTATCAACATCGCGCAGATGATTGCGTGTGTTGGCCAGCAGAACATTGAGGGCAAGCGTATCCCGAATGGCTTTGAGGACCGCACTCTCCCGCATTTCAAGAAGTACGATGACGGCGCAGAGGCGCGCGGGTTCATTGAGAACTCTTTCATCGCTGGACTGACGCCTACGGAGTTCTTCTTCCACGCCATGTCGGGCCGTGAGGGTCTGATTGATACGGCGGTTAAGACGGCCGACACAGGATACGTACAGCGTCAGCTAGTCAAGGCAATGGAGGACCTCGTGGTTCACAATGACGGCACTGTGCGCGACGCCAATATGAACATCACCCAGTTTCACTATGGCGAGGACGGCATCAACTCTACCAAGATTGAGAGCCTCGCCCTAGAAATCGGCGAGCTCACGGACGAGCAGATTGACACCGAGTACGGCCTCAAGGGCGCCGACCTCACGGCGATCCTGGGCGAGGGCGTGGATCGCGGGAATGACGCGGACCTCCTGAAAGCCTTTGCCGACCAGGTGAAGGCCGACCGCAAGATGTTAGTGGAGGGTGTCTTCCGCGGTGGTCGCGTGGGTGGTGTGTTCGCTGCGGTGAACATGGAGCGCCTGCTCTTCAATGTGAAGGTCAAGTTCGGCCTGAATGGCGAGCAACGCACGAATCTCACGCCCGCGCATGTGGTGGCCGGCGTGAACGCCGTCGTTGAGAAGACGCAGAAGTTCCACAAGATCTGGGCTGCTCTGCTCCGTTTCTACCTGTCGCCCCAGAAGATCATCGTGCGTGACCGCTTCACTGAATCCGCCTTTGACACCGTGTGCGAGATGCTCGTGACGAAGAACTGGCAAGCCTGGGTACAGCCAGGCGAACTCGTGGGGATCATTGCAGCCCAGAGTATTGGTGAGCCGTCCACTCAGATGACGCTCAACAGTGTGGACTGGGATACGAAGGTAATGATTGCCAAGAACGGGCGCATTGTATGCCCAGAGATTGGCGAGTTCATTGACGCACAGCTGGCCGAGAACAAGGACAAGGTCAAGGTGTTCGCGAACGACCAGGAGTACCTTGAGCTCAGCAGAGAAGACACATGGCAGGCCATCAGTTGCGACGAGGACGGCAAGATGATGTGGACCACGCTGGAGGCCGTGACTCGCCACCCCGTAGTGAATGAGGACGGCACGAATACGATCCTGGAGGTTGAGACGGCCTCAGGACGCACCGTGAAAGCCACGAAGGGCAAGTCGTTCTTGATGCTGATTGACGGGAAGATTAG
>RGER01000183.1 GCA_009917815.1 Actinomycetota bacterium | reverse complement strand
TCTCACTTTTAAAGAATTTGAATTATTGAAATACCTTGCTCAACATCCAGGACGTGTCTTTACACGTGCACAACTCTTACAAGAGGTCTGGGGATACGACTACTTCGGTGGAACACGCACTGTCGACGTGCATATCCGTCGACTGCGCGCCAAATTAGGCCCAGAGCACGAGGCAATTATTGGAACAGTGCGAAACGTGGGATATCGCTTTGTTCTCGGCGGATCTAGCCAAGACGCAGACGCCCTGCCAGTCTTGATTGATTGATGGAACTTCAGCACCACGCGCATCTTTCGGAGATTCAAAGCGCAGAAATCTTCCAACTTGCTAATCTCTCGGCAATCCAGGATGGCATCAATCCACTTTCAGAACATGTCGCTCTTCATCTGCGCGAAGGTGGGGATGATCACGATCAACATCTAATAGTTGTATCTGATTCGCGAATCCTTGGCTATGCCCATCTCGATCTTTCAGATCAAGTTGAAGGTCCAAGCGCAGAAATTGTGGTCGCTCCCGCAGCTCGCATGCGCGGAATCGGCAAGATGTTAGTGAAAGAACTCGAACTTATCGCAGGTGAAAAACTTCGGCTTTGGTCTCATGGCGACTTGGCAGGTGCCGCCTCACTGGCAAATACGCTCGGATTTAATCGCGTACGCACTCTGCATCAACTCCGACGCTCCTTGGAAATTCCGCTACCCACTCATGCCCTTCCTAGTTCAGTTTCGTTAAGGGCGATCAAGGATGAAGATATTCCAGAGTGGTTACAAGTAAATTCGCGTTCGTTTGCAAACCATCCTGAGCAACGCATCTGGAGCGCAAGAGACGTGCACCTCCGCATGAAAGAACCTTGGTTTGATCAAAACGGTTTCTTGGTTGCATTCGAAAATGAGATGATGGTCGCTTTTTGCTGGACCAAAGTTCACGGTCTTGCGAGTGGGCATGGCCATGTTCCCATCGGTGAAATCTATGTCATTGGTGTAGATCCGAGCACTCAAGGAAGAGGTCTTGGCCGTGAAATCACAGTTGCTGGCCTCTCGCACCTTCGAAACATCGGCATTCGCACTGCCATGCTCTACGTGGAGAGCGATAATTTGCCCGCTAACCGGATGTATCAAGCCCTAGGTTTTACTGAATGGGCCATCGACGTGATGTACCGCAAATAGACTCAAAACTTGCCTGTTCAGCACCCGGTTACCCGCCGTTCACCCAAACATGGCAGACTAATTACTTATGCGTTACATCGAACGTGAGTCGAGCTGGCTTGCATTTAACGAGCGCGTTTTCGAGTTGGCCAAGAGCTCAGAGAGCCCGCTCTTAGAACGCGCAAAATTTCTTGCTATTTTTGCGAGCAACCTAGATGAGTTCTTCATGGTTCGAGTAGCCACGTTAAAGCGCCGAATTGCAACTGGTTTGGCTATCAAGGGCCCCACTGGAGAGCAGCCCAAGGAAGTTCTCGCTTCGGTTCTTGCTCAAGTGAAGAGCATGGTCACAGACCACGCTGATTACTACCGCGGAGTCGTCGCACCGATGCTCCTTGACGAAGGTATTGAAATCGTTGAGTGGGCGATGCTAAACGATGACGAACGGAAACATCTCAATCAACTCTTCATCGACCGTGTATTTCCGGTACTGACACCACTCTCCGTTGACCCTTCTCATCCCTTCCCATATATCTCAGGACTTTCACTAAACTTAGCAATCTTGGTGAAGAACCCCGAGAACGGAGAAGACGTCTTCGCGCGCGTCAAAGTCCCACCGCTTCTTCCACGATTCGTTGAAACACTCCCCCGAGGTAACGGGCGCTTCATCCCACTGGAAGCGCTCATTGCAGAACATCTCGGAGAACTTTTTCCAAGTATGGATATCCTTGCGCATCATTCATTTCGAGTGACTCGTAACCAGGATCTTGAAGTTGAAGAAGATGATTCTGAGAATCTATTGCATTCTTTGGAACAAGAGTTGCTCCGCCGGAGATTTGGACCTGCCGTTCGACTCGAGGTTTCACGAGATATGGATAAGCGCATTCTCGATAAGCTCAGCGAGGAGCTTGGTGTCGAAGCGAATGAGGTCTTTCACTTACCGGAACCTCTTGATTTAACTGGGCTTTTCAGTATTGCCGGCTTAGACCGTCCAGAATTGAAGTTCCCCAATTTCTCTTCGCGCACGCATCCCTCCCTTGTGGATGTGGATACCAATTCCGCTACCGGCGAGATTTTTGAAGCCATCAAACGCAAAGAGATCCTCCTCCATCACCCATATGATTCATTTACCTCGAGCGTGGTTTCCTTCCTCGAACAAGCCGCCGCTGATCCGAAAGTGTTGGCCATTAAGCAAACCCTCTACCGGACATCGGGTGACTCGCCGATTGTTGATGCTCTTATCGATGCCGCATCGGCCGGAAAGCAAGTTCTTGCGCTTGTTGAATTGCGAGCCAGGTTCGACGAACTTGCAAATGTGCGTTGGGCTAGAAAACTTGAAGAAGCTGGCGTTCACGTTGTTTATGGGGTGCTCGGTCTTAAGACGCACGCTAAACTTTCTTTAGTTGTTCGCGACGACGGTGAGCGCTTGATGCGCTACTGCCATATCGGTACTGGGAATTACAATCCCAAGACTGCGCGCCAGTATGAGGATTTAGGTGTCCTCACTGCGGACCCTGAACTTTGCGACGATCTCTCGCGCCTTTTCAATCAACTCTCTGGCATGGCTCCACAGACTGATTTTCGACGCTTACTTGTAGCGCCTCGTACATTGCGCCCAGGTCTCATCGAGAGAATTAAGCGCGAGATCGCGCATGCAAAGTCGGGGAAGCCAGCGGGCATTCGGATGAAACTCAACTCTCTCGAGGACGAGAACATTATTGATGCCTTATACGACGCATCTGAGGCGGGCATCAAAGTAGAAATCGTCGTGCGAGGTATCTGTGCCTTGCGAGCCGGAGTTCCTGGGCTCTCAGAGAACATCACCGTACGCTCTTACCTTGGTCGTTTCCTTGAGCACTCTCGGATTTTCCACTTTCATAACGCTGGGCACG
>RGER01000182.1 GCA_009917815.1 Actinomycetota bacterium | reverse complement strand
ATAGCGCCCGCAGAGTGCAGAGTTATCCTCATGAGTACTTCCCACAAATCAAAACTGATGCTCCCAGTAATCGCCCTGAGCTTAATGACTGTTATTTCAGCAGTAGCCAGCTTGAATGTGGCGCTACCGTCCATTGCGCGCGACCTCGGAGCCAGCCAAACGCAACTCACTTGGATTGTGGATGCCTACACGGTGATCTTCGCTGGCTTACTCCTCCTCAGTGGCAGTCTCGGCGATCGCTTTGGTCGGAAATGGTTTCTCTCTATTGGCCTCATCCTTTACGCCATCGCTTCTACGTTAGGACTCCTCGCATCGTCTACAGAGCAGCTCATTGGCATCCGAATACTTATGGGAATTGGCGCCGCTTTCATCATGCCCTCCACTCTTTCCATCATTACTTCATCATTTGAAAAAGAAGATCGACCGAAGGCAATTAGTGTGTGGGTTGGTGTCGCCGGTGGTGGTGCAGTTATCGGTCTCTTCGGAACTGCATTCCTGATGCGTTACTTCTCATGGCATTCGTTCTTCGCATTAAATCTCTCCCTCGCCATCGTGAGTTTGTGTGGCACGTTGATGGTGATCCCAGAATCACGCGAGGTCAATCGCCCCCCACTCGACATCGTGGGCGGATTACTTTCAGTTGTAGCAGTAGGCGCCCTCGTTCTGGGCATCATCGAGGGCCCCGACCAGGGATGGAATTCACGAATCACCATCGGCGGGATAGCGATTGGGATAGCAGCGCTCATCGGATTTGTCATACGAGAGCTTCGCGTCGAGCACCCACTTCTTGATCCTCGACTTTTCAGCAATCGCGGCTTCTCCTCCGGCTCGCTCTCCATCATGGTTCAATTTTTTGGTCAATTTGGTTTCATCTTTGTGGGACTTCAATACTTACAATTTGTTGCCGGCTTCTCCCCTTGGGGGGCGGCCGTACATCTATTGCCGATGCCCTTTATCGTTTTGCCTGCCTCACGCCTTTCGGGATACTTAAGCGCGCGACTTCCGCAGAAGTATCTCGGCTCTGCGGGTCTGGCGATTTTCGGATTAGGGCTTTTCATCTTTTCGCGTATGAGCCTGACGTTTAATTACACGCACTTTCTCATCGGTCTCTTCTGCTTTGGATTCGGAATGGCCATGGCAGCCGTACCAGCCACAACCGCGATTACTAATTCACTATCCATCGAAAAGCAAGGCGTCGCTTCGGCAGTCAACGACACCGCCAGAGAGTTTGGCAGTGCGCTAGGAATTGCAGTTCTAGGTGCGGCTCTCACAAATACCTATACCAACACGATGGCCACGGCCACCGTGGGATTACCACCAGAGATTGCTAGCAAAGTTCAAGACTCATTAGCCTTCGTCCAGCTGACCCCGGCCCCACAATTGCGCGAGAGATTCCATGAACTCGCCGTAACTGGACTCAACGCATTTCACAATGGCGTATCACTAGCCATGACGATTGCGTCGGTAGTCGCCCTCACCGGAGCCGTTCTCATTCTGATCATCGCCCCCAAGGAGCGCTCCACTTCAATATGAGAGGGCATCCAAATTCTGTATCACGCCATAGAATGATGTCGTGATCCTCGCAACAACCAGAAACGGCAACGGAACCCCACTCTTCTTGATTCATGGGATGGGTTCAGCGAGCACCATTTGGAAAGGCATTGCGCCATCGTTGACGTCACAATTCGAAGTGATCACTGTAGATCTCCCGGGCCACGGCAAGACGCCGTACGATCCCGGTCAGCCAATGGACCCAGCCTCCCTCGCGGATCTTCTCGTCACCAACATGGATCGCATGGGAATCCCGCAAGCTCACTTTGTGGGCAATTCGCTGGGCGGTTGGGTGGGATTGGAACTGGCCAGCCGTCACCCCAGCCGAGTTCTCACATTTACTGGGCTCGCTCCGGCTGGATTACTCCTGACCCCGTATACAAAGATTAATCCCATCACAGCGCAATCCCGACAGATCGCCGTGATCACGCAATCCATTCAGAGTTTTCTGCTCAAGTTCATGTGGGCAAAGCGGATCGGCTTCTCTTCATCGACACCAAAGTGGCGCGAACTGCCCTATGAATATGCTCTCGACGCCGCACTCGCCATGGGTCGGTCGAAGGGGTATTACCCCGCCTGGCACGCCATGCTGTATCGACGTTTTGACACCCCTATCGACCCCACAATTCCACTCACGGTTGTTTTCGGCGACACCGACAACACCTTGCCATTGGCCACCTGCCAGGAACGAAGCTTGGTACCCGCCCACACCCGTTGGATCGTTTTACCGAACTGTGGCCACGCGCCGCAATGGGATTGTCCTGAAGATGTTGTACGCATCATTTGTGAGACTGCGGCACTGAGATGATCGTTGCCATTCGATTCTGGAACATGAACCCTTTGCAAGGAATATCGATGATGGCCACGAAGCGACGTGCGATTCGATCTGCCCCAGGAGTCACTTTTGCAAAGCTTCTTGGAACCGGCCGCGGAGAAACTTTCACTCCACGTGATGCCGATTCACGCACGTGGGGGTTGCTCGTTTGCCTCGACGACGAAGCCGCACTCGATGCTTTTGATGATTCTACTTTCATACGATCGTGGGGCGCACCGCCGGATTTCACCGCAAATCTTTCACCGATCGCAAGTCAAGGTGAATGGGCCAAACGCCATCCATTCCTAGCCACCTCTCCACCCTCAGTAGAAGGTCGCGTCGCAGCCATCACTAGAGCACGTATCAAACCCAGAGAAGCTCTGCGATTCTGGAAAGAGACTCCCCCAGTAACCCAAGCGCTCAAAGATGCGACGGGACTCTTAGGCGCTATCGGCATCGGCGAGGCGCCCATCGGGTTACAAGGCACGCTCTCTTTTTGGGAGAACGGCGCCAACCTCCGCGCCTTCGCCTATGGCTCACCCGCACATCAACGAGCGATTGAACTTACCCAGAGTAGAAATTGGTATAGCGAGGAATTATTTGCCCGCTTTCACGTCCTGCGAGCAGAGGGCACTCTCGGGGGGCGGACTATTTCTGCCAAGTA
>RGER01000181.1 GCA_009917815.1 Actinomycetota bacterium | reverse complement strand
CCCAGCACCCGCACCCGTTTTCACGCCACCACCCACACCTGCACCAGTACCAGTCGTTGTGAAAAAACCGGAAAGTATCAGCGAGCCAAAGGGCGAAAGTGAGACCGCGCTTCCAGCACCGGCATTGAAGAATGGACTTCCGGTATCTCCTGCGTTGGGTCTCTTACCTGCACCAAAACCAGAGGCTGAGCCTGAGTTAACGACCCAAACTATTAACTTCCCACCCATTCCTAGCCGTGAATTCGGTCCCACTGTTCCGTTAAAGGCGACAGCTTCCTCAGGTCTACCTGTCACTTTTAAATCTGCTACTTCAAGTACGTGTGAAGTCTTGGGAGGGCGAGAAGACTCATTCGCTCAAGCTTTACGCAACGCTCTAGCCCCAGATCCTGTTCTCTGCACCGTGGTTGCGTCACAATCCGGTAATGCGAAATTCGCACCTGCTAATCCAGTGGAGAGAAGTTTCACCCTAGTTAAACCACGGGAAAGTGCGGCAAGCCCCTCAGCAATCGTAACTCGCATCGTTACAACGAACGCAGGTCGCATGACGCTCAAGGGTTCAAAGAGTACGCAATTCTCTGCGATGCTTAAGACGAATTCATCATCGACCGTTAGCGGAAAAATCTCAGCAACTGTGTCAACTCCGGAAATTTGCTCGATCTCAAAGATTACGAGCACGAGTTCATCAACGGTTTCTATTTCTGTTAAACCGCTTACTTTGGGGACCTGCTCCGTGCAACTCACTTATGCTGGGAATTCAAAGAACTACATATTGGGAGCGAGTAACAGTTGGAGCGCAGTAATTAATTAACCATTAGAAATGCATGGGCGACGACGGAGTTCCGACACGTAATCACTAGGTGCTCCCGCAGCTTCTGCAGCATCAGCCATCGTTCCTAAGTAACGCGCACTTGGAAGCCCACCTTCATACCCATTGAGGACATAGAGCCAAGCAAGTGGAAAGCCATCGAGAGTGTGGACGCGAATTCGAATCTTTGTGTAAAGCCCGATCGTGACACCCTCCCATTCATCCAGGCTTTTTTCGTCATCCGGCGTAATTTCGTAGAGCCCTACAAATACGTGGCTCTTGGGATCTTCTGGGCATTCAACGACGGTGGCCAGCGCGCCATCCCAGCCCATATCTTCTCCGCCGAAGGTGAGGCGCCACCCTTCCAGCCAGCACGCCTGCCCTTTGGAGTTCTTTGAGGCAGGCGACATCCCGCCCGATTACGGCGTCGCTGCGAGCGTGTCGTGCGACGTCTGTAACGCCCGCCACGTAACAACTGCCTTCTACCACTGCGTCGAGTGCCAGTTTGACGTGTGCGCGGAGTGCTTCATGCCGCCCGCCGCTGACACCCCTGGCCCCTTTGATGTTGGAGAGTCGCCCCGCTTCACGCTCCGTCGCGCGGATATCCAGGACCTCCTCCAAAGCCACGGCTCGACGGCCACTGTGGAGGAGTTCTTCAATGAGGAGCTTGGCGGAGAGGAGCAAACGCTCGTGGTGACCATGACCCTCGAGAGCCTCAATAACCGCTTTGCGAGCCTCGGCGCGACCCCCATCACCTTCATGGAGGCGACCATCGCCGTGTCTACCATGCACCGTGAGACGCTGCGTATTACGAGCTTCCCAGATGGCAGCCACAACGTGGCCGTGAGGCAGCGCGTCATTATTAACCCCGAGGACGAGTAAGGGCCGTTAATACCGGCATGTATCAAACCATTTTTTTCTATTCACGCCTAAAAATTGAACGTAACCACTCACATTTAGCCTATTACAATACCGGTCACTACAGGCATGAACTACACTGCGGCGAACTACTCAGCGGCGAACTACTCTGCGGCGAAGTACTCTGTGTGGAACAACTTCAGGGGTAAAGAGCCGTGGTCAAACGACGTCTGCGCCCTGCTTGTCATGCTGATGGTCGTCTACTACATCTTAGAACACCGCATCCGCAAGAGTGTTCGCCAACTCGCAACCATGATAAATACGGCACAATATTCTGCTGAAAAGGGCAAGGCGGATTATAACGAGATAAACCACGCGAATCAAGAGACATTGGACACGATTCTCTTTCAGCTTGACTCTGTGCGACGCGAGGTAAATCAGCGCTCTGATGCCCTACAGGAGCGCCTGAAACGCCTTGAAGCTCTAGAGGATTCGTTCCATGAACTCGTGAAGACCGAGTCCGCCGTCTTGAAACTCGAGGCGATTCGGCTGCGCGCACAGTTAGAGAAGGGGGGGCTTTGGGGTAAGCAGCGACAGGAGTTACAGGCGCAAGTGGACGAGGCTGCTCGGCGAGAGGCTGCGTGGGCAAAGGCGTTTGAAAATTGAAGCGCTTATAAGCCTTTCTAAAAAACACTCCCAGCAGAAGATGGCCACTCCCGAGCGGCTTACAACCATGGTAGCCGCTGTGAAGGATGCCGCAGCAGCCGTCGCTCAGTGGGGAGAAGCTATGGCCGCACTCACGCGCGCCGAGGATGTATACAAACATGCACTCGCGGATGCGTGCTCTTGGGAAGACGCACAGGAAACCTACATGTCCTCGAGAAACATCGAGAGCTACTCTGGAATGGAGCGCCGCCTTCCCGTATCCCTTGCGCACCGCGAAGTCGCAATCGCCCTACAGCAGAAAAGGAATATAGAAGAAGCCACCACCGCGGCACGTCTCAAGGCAGAAAAGGCCATGAAGAAGATGTCCGAGTGTGTGGCGGCGAGCCCTTGAAAAAATTGAAAATGCGGGTGGCCTGTGTATATTTTTACACATGGACGCCGAAGCTTACCAACACGCCGTGAACGAGCTCTATAACGCGATGAACGCCATGTTCCTCGCTAACAATCGCCTCTACGCAGCGGCGCACATTGTTTGGAACTGGGAGGCGAACGAGATGCCCTCTGTCATCCTCGAGCAGCTGAACGAATCAGCAGGGGTTGTGCCCATGGAAGTTGTGGAGGAGGAGGCTGTCGCAGAGACTATGCGCAAGAGGTGGGAGGGCAGTTGGGATGAGACGATTGACGCGTGGCTTGAGGCGCGGGCACGG
>RGER01000019.1 GCA_009917815.1 Actinomycetota bacterium | reverse complement strand
GCAGGGGTTGGCTCCGGTGTCGGTACAGGAGTTGGTGCAGGAGTTGGTGCAGGCGTTGGTGCAGGAGTCGGTGCAGGCGTCGGTGCAGGAGTTGGAGCAGGGGTTGGCTCCGGTGTCGGCGCAGCAGTGATTGTTACGGATCCAATGCTTGTCCACGCACTTCGGTTATTAGTTTCATCAATCGCTTGCGCACTCACTGAGTAGAGCCCTGGAACGGTTGCACATGAAATCAAGAGGTCGTTTCGGTAGATACCATCGAGCTTCGTCCCGCTCCATAGACCCGCTTGGACAGTTGAGGTTACTACTCCACTTGCATTGACCAATCTGATAGCGACGCTGGCAGTGCCATAGTCGTCAGTGACACGAGCACTCAGAATTGAAAGAGTGCGACAGACCTCAACTGAGGCAGGTGACACCGTGCCAGAGAGCACCACAGGCGCGGTGGTATCTAACACTGGAGGCGCCGTAACTGTGATCGTGCCGATGTTCGACCATCCACTTGCCACATCACTGGTATTCGTAGCATTTGCTTGCGCCGTATAGGTTCCCGGCGTGAAGGTGCATGGGACCACTTGATCATTTGCGAAGAATCCATCGAATGAAGTGCCAGATGTGCGATAACCGGTAATGCTAAAGAAAGTGCCACCAGAGGCATTCATCAACCTCATAGTCACGGCCTTGATACCAACAGCATCCGTGACATGAGCTGACACTGCAGTGATGTTGTTGCAGGCGACGATCGTGGTTGGAGTTATTGAGCCACCCACAATCACCGGACCGGCTGGTGTTGGTGTTGGTGTCGGTGTCGGCGTCGGAGTAGGTGTTGGCGTCGGAGTAGGTGTCGGAGTAGGTGTCGGAGTAGGTGTCGGTGTCGGTGTCGGCGTCGGTGTCGGAGTAGGTGTCGGAGTAGGTGTCGGCGTCGGTGTCGGTGTCGGCGTTGGTGTTGGTGTCGGTGTTGGAGCTGGCGCCGTGCCTGTTGTGGTGAAAGATGAAATAGGTCCGAGAAGTGGAGCCGCTCCCGAAAGTGGCCCGGTGTAGGAGAAAATCTTCGAACGGAAGTAGTACTTGGTTCCCGGCGTCAGCGTCGTCAACGAAGCCGAGAGCGAAGAATTCAATGCGCTCGTCACCGCGAATGCGGTCGCTTGAACTTCCACTGTTCTGGTTTCCAGAAGTGGATCCGTACCGTAGATGAAGTAGTTACGAGTATTGCTCCCTCCCGCATTAATTATTGACTTCAGCAAAACCCCAGTATCTGTAATGGTGGAGACTGAGTTCGAAAGGATGACTGGAGCGATCGGTGCGACGATGCTGTACTGCGCAGTCGATTGCGTTACTCCCGAATCGTTCGCAGCATCGAAGCGATAGTAAGTTCCCGCACCTGGAGTGAGCTTAGGTACCACATAGGTCACAGTGACCGTGTCAACGCCAGAGATCGAAGGCAAAAGATAAGTAGTGGCGGCGACCGTAAGCGAGCTCTCACTTCCTATCAGTAATTTCACTGTGGTTGTTTGGCCCTGCGGATTTACAGTTCCGGTAAAGGTCTGGTTGATAGAAAGAAGTGAAGTGCGTGACTTATCGGTTTGTACGATCGGTGATAACCCCGGAGGAACTTTTGTCGTAAAACTTAAAGGCGCAGACATGACAGATGCCGTTGAGTTACTCGCTGCGCTCTTGAAATAGTAGGTAGTCCCACCTTGAAGATTGGTGAGATCCAAGCCCACCGACTGAGCGACGCTTCCGGTAACAGTCGTGGGCGTCGCGATCCCTGTGACAACATCAGACCCAAACGTGGGATCTGTCGAGTACATAAACATTGTCGTGGTGCTCAGTCCCCCAGGATTTACTGTGCCATTCAAATGTGCGCTGTACGCCGTCACACTCGTTGCTGCGAGCGCCACTGGAGTAGGCGATGCTGTTGGAGCTGGGAGCGTCGTGAAAGTTCCAACGGGAGAGGAAGTAACCCCTGAGGAGTTAACACCCGTCACCTTGAAGTAATACTGAGTATTGGGTGCAAGCGATCGCAAATTTGCCGTGATAATCGAGGCGCTGGTCCCTGAGACCGATCCAGGAAGTCCCGAAGCGTTTAATACGCCGGTCGCGAGTGCGGGGTCGGTTGAATATTGAAGCGATACCGTTGTAGTCGCGTTATTGGGATTGACTGCAATATTTACATCGGCCCCTTGATGCGTAATGCCTGCGATAGTGCTGACTTGAACAGTGGGAGAGATCACCGCGTCTCCACCGTCGGTAGGCGAGAGGTAGAGCAACTTATTCACTGTCCCCGCTGCCAGACCTGTAAGTCCCAGCACCGCTCCCGGCGTGGCTGTTGACGTCAAAATGTTTGTAATTTGCTCCACAGAGGCATCTGCAGAAGGCCGAGAAGAGCGACAACAACTGTGATTCCTGCATTTGTGAGACGTAAGATCGCCGCATTCAGTGCGGCCGATACTGTGCCACCGATACTGAGATTGAGAACGGCCTGAGTCTTGGGATTTGGATTGAGGGGACTCAAAATCCAATCAAGTCCAGCAATGACGCCCGAGTAAGAACCCGAACCTGCGCAATTGAGAATCCTTACGGGAACGACACGCGCATTCTTAGCAACGCCATATACAGTTCCGGCCGCTGTTGTCGCCACGTGAGTTCCGTGCCCGTTGCAATCAACCGTGCCATTTCCATCTGTGAATCCGGAGTAGCCAGACTTAGAAAGTCGTGACCCTAAATCACTATGCGGGTAAATACCTGTATCACCGATATAAATAGTGGAGCCTTCGCCTGCACTCTTGTAACCGTACGAACTCACGTAACCGTCACTCGCAAATCCGACGGTGTTCGTTTGGTCTATGCGATCCAAGCCCCAAGAGGGAGTTGGAGTCTCATATCCCTGAACTGCATCTGCAGTCACAATTGCGTCTTCTTCAACGGAGACAATATTTGGAATGTTCCAAAGTAACGCAGAGAGCGCCCGAGGCATTTTGACGAGATAACCGTCGAATGCGTATTCAAAGGAATCGTCGATGGATCCCCCGGCTTCTGCAATCGCCAGCGCGACTGCATCGCGTCCATCCGGATTAATGCGAACGATGTAAGTGCCGGTGGGTCCAAGGTCCGTTGCGGCTTGCGCGGGTGCAGCGGTAAAGAGGAATGCGAAAAGCAGGACGCTGGAAATCAGCGCTCGCCTTGCTCCCTTCAACACCACCACCACTCTCCTTTTCCGCCTACCCATGTGACGCTTGAACCGGCCATCTGGTTCCCGGCAGAGTCCAGACGATTCTCTGTCCCGTACGTATATAAAGCCACTCCAAAACGAGAGATTGCCTATCCCCTTTTCAGTGGGCGCGCCTGGAAAGCTTTCGCGCGATCTCTCGCCCCGGTGCCTTGCATCACATATGAAAGTTATGTTTTGCTCATTTGAGCAAATAATCTACATTTGTTGTGCCCTGCCCCAAATGTAGCGACACTAAGCCCAAAGCCGCACGGCCATCGTGGGGCACAACCAGGTGAGGAGTGTCTTGATGAAGATCAAGCGCATTATTCTGGCAACAGTGGCGAGCGCGAGCCTTCTGCTCGCAGGCTGTTCCAGCTCAAGTTCGAGCGAGGCTGCGGCAACCGATACACCCGCAGCGAAGATCAAAATTGGCTTTAGCCAAGTAACCCTGCAATCGCCCTTCTATGTAGAACTCCAGAAGGGTGCTCAAGCCGCCGCAGAAGCTAACGGCGCAGAACTTATTTTCGTTGATGCAAACGGCGATGTGAACAAGCAGAACAACGACATCCAGGACCTCATTACTCAAGGCATCAAGGTTCTGATTCTCAACCCAGCAAACCCTGAGGCAGTGGCACCAAGCCTTGCTGCCGCAAAGGCTGCCGGTATCCCTGTTATTACCGTTGATCGTCCCGTCACGAGTGGCGCAGTTGCCCATATCGGCCGCGACAACAAGGCAATGGGACAACTCGTTGGCGAAGCTCTTGGCAAGGCGCTCGGCGCAGCCGGTGGCAAAGTTATTGAACTCCAAGGCGATGCAGGCGGCTCAGTTATGGCCGATCGTCGCGATGGATTCGCTGCCGGAATCGCCAGTAACCCCAAGGTAAAGATCGTGCTCGGCCCATACGCTGAGTACATCCGCGCCAAGGCTGTCACCGCGATGCAAGATCTCTTGCAAGCAAACCCAGATGTCAAGGCCGTCTACGCTCACAATGACGACATGGCACTTGGCGCACTTCAAGTTCTCAAAGAAGCCAAGCGCACCGACGTGCTCGTCGCTGGTGTAGATGGTCTCGGTGAAGCATTGAAGGCAATTGCAGATGGCACACAATATGTTGCTACTGCATTCAATGATCCTAAGTACCTTGGCGATGTGACCATCCAGGTTGCCCTTGCAATCCTCGCCGGCAAAACCGTTCCCGCATTCGTTGACGCAGGTACACAACTTGCCGACAAGAGCAATGCATCTGGCGCCGTGGGCGCTTCACTCTTCGCTGAGTACCGCCCGACCCTTAACTTCGGTTAAGGACTAGTAAGCCAGAGAACAATCGAGAGAGCGTAGGTAGAGCAGTAATGACGAAGAGCATGCGAGCGGCGGTGTTGCACTCGCCAGGCCACATCACAGTCGAGTCTGTCCCTCGGCCCGTGATCACAGGTCCCGGTCAAGTGCTCCTCTCCGTGGCTTCATGCGGTGTCTGTGGTTCAGACATTCCACGCATGATGAAGAACGGCGCCCACAAGATGCCACTCATCTGCGGTCATGAATTCTCTGCCTACGTTCTCGAGATCTCTGCAGATGTAGAGGGTGTTCGCGTTGGAGATCTTGTAACAGTTCCTCCTCTGATTCCATGTCTCAAGTGCGATCTCTGCGCCGCAGAAAGATTCTCTCTTTGTAAGGATTACGATTATTTCGGCAGTAGGCGCGATGGAGCCTACGCAGAAATTGTCGTGAGTCCAGCAAGTAATGTCATGGTGGTTCCAGGCCATCTTGACCCTCGTGCCGCGGCCATGGTTGACCCCGCTGCCATCGCAGTCCATGGTTTGCGTCGCACGAAAATTCAAAAAGGAAGTCGCGTTGCCGTAGTCGGAGCCGGACCGATCGGGCTCTTCGCAGTTCAGTGGGCTCTCATTCACGGAGCAAGCGAGGTCCTTGCAGTAGATATCAGCGCCGCAAAGGCTGACCAGGCACGCGAAGCTGGCGCCATCATGGTGGCAAAGAACGATTCAGAGGCCCTTGAATTCGGCAGTTTTGATGTAGTTCTCGAATCTGCAGGCGTGCCCGCCGCAGAGAATCTCGCCATCAATTTAGTCGGCCCGGGCGGCGACGCGGTCTTCGTGGGAATCCCCACCGGACCCGTGGAGCTCGCCCCAGGAACATTTAGCCGGTTCTTACGCCAGGAAATCAATCTCCATGGCGCCTGGAACTCTTTCTCAGCGCCTTGGCCAGGAGCAGAATGGAGGGACACAGTAGACATGTTGGCCAACGGCACCTTGAAATGGGAGTTCATGATTACGCACCAACTCGGTCTCGATGCTCTACCAGGGGCATTCCAGATGATGAATGGTCGCACCGAACATTTCTCGAAGGTTCTCTTCCAACCCAACGGAGCTTGATGTGTCGCTCCTCATGGGAATCGACCTGGGCACTGAAAGTGTGCGGGTCGCGATTTATGAAGTCGATGGAAACGAAGTTGCCAGCGCCTCTGTCCCTATCACCACCGTTGTTCCAGATCCAGGGCGCGCCGAACAGAACCCCATCGAATGGTGGGAGGCTATTTGCACCGCAAGCAAGAAGTGCCTAAGCCAATTACCCAGTAAAGAATTAGCCGGCATCGGGTTAGCCACAACCGCTTCTACAGTCGTGGCGTGTAGGGAAGATGGCACGCCGCTTCGTAGTGCCATCCTTTGGATGGACACCCGAGCGTGGAAAGAATCTCAAGAAAGCGCTGCGCAACAGCACCCGATTCTTCGATACTCCGGCGGTGCAGATGCAGCCGAGTGGCTAGTTCCAAAAGCTCTCTGGATCGCGCGACATGAACCAGAAGTTTATTCGAATTCTGCACACATCGTTGAAGCAATCGACTTCTTAGTACACAAACTCACTGGCGAGTGGGTGGCATCACTAATGAATGCTACCTGCAAATCAAATTACGACTCCATCAATGGCATATATGCAGACGACCTTTATGCCGCACTCGGTGCCCCCGATCTCTCCAGCAAATTCTCCAAAAGGGTCATTCCCGTCGGCGGAGCAATTGCCCAAATTACAACCGCGGCCGCAGAGGAGATGGGAATTTCGAATCGACCACTCGTGGGCCAGGGAGGAATTGACGCCCATACAGCGATGTTGGCGAGTGGCAACCTCTCTGAAGATCACATCTTCATGATCGGCGGCACATCTAATGTGCTGCTCGCTCTCACCGAGAAAGAAACGCCAGCACTCGGAATCTGGGGACCCTACCCACATGCGCTTGTCAAAGATCTTTGGCTCCTCGAAGGTGGACAGATATCTGCCGGATCAATTCTGCGATGGGTCACTCGAAAACTTCTCAATCTTTCAGACGAAGAATCACTAAAGATTGCGAATGTCGCTGCCGGACTAGATCCATCCAGTAATTCTTTATTAGTTCTCGACTACTGGATGGGTAATCGTTCTCCTTACCGCGACGATCAACTACGAGGCGCCATCCTCGGCCTCTCACTCAATCACACGCCGGCAGATATCTATCGAGCCGCCGTTGAATCGATTTCTTTCGGCACTCGCCACGTTGTCGAAACCTTTGCGGCCGCCGGAGTGGGCTGCACAACCATGACACTCAGCGGTGGCATTGCTAGAAACAAATACTGGCTCAAGACCAACGTGGATGTACTGGGGATTCCAGTGCAATTCTCAGAGGCAACAAATATGACCACTCTGGCTGGTGCCATATGTGCAGCCGGTGCGCTCGGTCTACACGGCGACCTCACGCAAGCCGCGAAGGCGATGAAGGTAGAAACCCATACTCTCGAACCTGATCTAGCGCACACGGATTATTACGCCGAACGTTTTGCAATGTATAAAGAGGCCACGTCAGCATTGACGCCCACATTTCATCAACTCGCGGGGAGCTCGTCATGAGCGAACTTGATATTCAAGAAATGGTACGAGTCGCCCATCTCTACTACGAAGAGATGCTCACCCAAGAGACCATAGCTAAGCGCCTCAACTTAACTCGATGGAAAGTCGGTCGAATGTTACGTGAGGCGCGCGAATTAGGTATTGTAAAAATTGAGATCACACACGCAGGTGGGCGTCTAGCCGAACTCGAATCACAATTAGTGCAAAAGTTTGGTCTCTCCAGCGCGGTAGTAGTCGCAAACCATGGAGCAACGGAAGCCTCCCTCCTCGATTCGGTCGGACGTCAAAGCGCGCAACATCTCGCTAGCCTCAATCCGCAACCCACCACTCTGGGAGTCGGGTGGGGGCGCACAATGAATTCAGTCGCGCAACACGCTCGTCCAAACTGGGCAGAGAACATCATGGTGGTACAGATGAATGGCGCACTCACTCGCGGATCCTCTGAAGGCGCACAGAATGAGGCTGCCCAGATCTTGGCATCGAAGGCAGGCGGAAGGCACGCACTTCTTCCAGTGCCAGCAATCGTTGATCTCGAAACGGTGCGAGAGGGATTGGAACGAGACTCCACCGTTTCCCACATCCTCAACCTCGCCAGATCAGCGCCAGCCGCACTCTTCAGCATGGGAGCCATCACTGAAAACTCTGTGTTAGTGGAGTCTGGCTACCTCAAGAAAGAAGACGTTCGCCGATTGAAGAGTCTCGGCGCAGTCGGTGACGTATTAGGTCGTTTTATCTCCGCTGACGGTAAAACAATCGATACTCACCTGGACCAGAGAACTCTGGGGTTGACGATGGATGATCTTAAAGAGAAAGAGATTCGTATCGGCATCACGCACGGAAAGAGCAAACTCGGAGTCACCATGGCAGCCTTGAAATCCAATCTGCTGACAACACTTATCACGGACGAAGAAACAGCGAGCCACGTAGTAGGTATTCATGAGTAGTAAAGAAATCGTTTCCATGAGAGGAATCGTCAAGCGATTTCAAGGAGTTACTGCCCTGGATGGGGTGGATTTCAGTATTAACGCAGGCGAAGTGATGTGCCTTCTCGGAGAGAACGGCGCGGGTAAAAGTACTCTCATCAAGATCCTCTCAGGTTCGTATACGCCTGACGCCGGTGAGATCTTTTTTGAAGGTAAAGCTGTCACGATCAAGACGCCGCGCATGGCCACCGAACTCGGCATTAGCGTCGTCCATCAAGAGCTTGATTTAGTTCCTGATCTTACGGTTGCCCAGAATCTCTTCCTCGGTCGGACGCCATCGCGGTTTGGATTTATCAAGAACTCAAATATGCAGGAAGTTGCCGAAGCTGCGATCGCAAGAGTAGGTGGGCAATTTAGCCCCAAGACAAAAGTTTCCGAATTGACCGTTGTCCAGAAACAACTCACCATGATTGCGCGTGCACTTACGATCGAAGCCAAACTTCTCATCATGGACGAGCCGTCCGCGACACTCACTGCCGATGAACTCCAGCAAGTTTTTCGAGTAATGGATGAAGTCACAAAGGCTGGTTGTGCGGAGTGATAGACATTCGAAATGTATCTATCCCTCGCGGAAGAATCACTGGCTTCATTGGCCTCGGCGGTGCAGGACGATCCACGTTGCTATCAGCACTCTTTGGTTCAGAACGCGCTCTACGCGAAGTATCTCTGGATGGCCAGCCTTACGATCCACACTCTCCTCGTCAAGCGATCGCACGCAGGGTTGGCCTCGTGCCTGAAGACCGTAAAATACAAGGACTGATGGTGGGCAGAAGCATTTGGCACAACATGATCATCGCATTCAATAAGAAGGGCTTTGGCACCGCTAAACAAAGAAGTTTTTCAAAACCCAAAGAAATTGCTTCAGCTTTAGGAGTGCGCTTCCATGATTTTTCACAACTCGGCGGACAACTTTCCGGTGGTAATCAACAGAAAGTTGTGCTTTCCAAATGGTTGGTCAACGAAAGCAATGTACTGCTTCTCGACGAACCAACCCGCGGGCTGGATGTGGGCGCCAAAGTAGAACTATTTAACGAAGTTCACAAAATTGCCGACTCTGGGGCTGCCGTAGCAGTCACGAGTAGTGAACTTCCAGAAGTCATGATGCACTGCGACACCATTTATGTTCTCTATGAAGGTCAAGTGAAGGAATTCTTCGTTACGCAAGGATTGAGCGCTGAAGACATCTTGCATGTCGTCATAACGGGAGAGGTACGAAACGCATGAATACTCCGATAGTCACCCAGCAACCTATCGAGGCAAGAGCCACGACCGGTTTGATGGTTGTTGCCAAGCGCTACCTAGTGAAGTACAACCTCCTGCTGATATTTGTGCTTCTTTGTGTAGTCGGTTCAATCGTCTCCCCCAATTTTGCGACTACGGCCAATATTTCAAACGTTCTTCAACAAACTAGTCTGGTAGGCATAGTTTCCATCGGAATGACGTTTGTCATTCTCACTGGGAATATTGACCTCTCCGTAGGCTCAGTTGCAGCATTTGCTGGAATGATCATTGCGATCTTTGTTAACGACGGAATGAATTTATGGCTCTCAGTTCTTCTGGGCATCTTGTGCGGTGTCATTTCAGGTGCCGTGCTAGGCGGGCTTAGCGCCTTTCTTACTGTGCCAAGTTTCATGACTACATTGGCTGGACTCGTCGGAATCCGCGGTGCAACTTATCTACTATCCGATGGCGTGCCCGTGAGCGGAATTCCAGCCGTGCTGACCAACATCGGCACTGGTCGCGTTGGAGGCATTCCTGATGTCGGCATCATCTTCATCTCCATCGCACTCCTTGCGGCGATCGCTCTCAGATTCACAGTCTTCGGCGAGCACCTCTATGCAACTGGCAGCAATGAGGTAGCCGCGAGACTTTCGGGAGTAAACACCAAACTCATTGTGGCGAGCGCTTTTGCGATCTGTGGCGCGCTCGCAGCCCTTGCCGGCGTCTTACTCACCGCTCGACTTACTGTTGGTCAACCTACGGCTTACGTGGGGCTCGAGCTCGACGCCATCGCCGCCGTGGTACTCGGAGGCACCAGCCTCTTTGGCGGTCGTGGTGGGGTATTTGGTACCGTAATCGCAGTATTTATGCTCGCGGTCATTCGTAACGTCTTCAATCTGATGGGCCTAGGTAGTTTCTATCAAATGGTCATCACTGGCGTCGTTCTCATCATCGCACTCGTACTCAATCGAATCGCAGAGAACAGAGGTAAGCGGTAATGGGACTCACAAGTCAGGCAGCAGCATCTACCTTCGCCGACGAGACTCGTACCAACGCTTCTCTCACGAAATTTCTCCACGGCCTCCCCGGCGTCGACCAGGTGGGCGCAGATGAACGTGCCGCGATGCTTTCAACTCGCTCCATCAAGACTTCTGCGAAAGCAGAAGGTATCGATTTAGCAATCAGCATGATCGACCTCACGACACTTGAAGGCATGGATACCGCGGGCAAGATCAAGACTCTCTGCGCAAAGGCGCAGCGACCTGACCCATTTGATCCCACGACCCCAAGCGTTGCTGCCGTCTGTGTCTATGGGGACAAAGTCGCGCAGGCAAAGTCATACCTCACAGGCACTTCGATCCAAGTAGCCGCGGTTGCGACCGCGTTTCCTTCTGGCCGCGCCTCGCGTGCCGTCAAACTCCTCGACACGAGTGATGCAGTCGCTCAGGGCGCCGATGAAATCGACATGGTGATTGATCGAGGAGCATTTCTTGAAGGTCGCTATCTGGATGTCTTCGAAGAAATTCAAGAAGTCAAGGTCGCCTGTAAGAGCGCGCATCTCAAGGTGATCTTTGAAACCGGTGAACTACGCACGTACGACAATGTCCGTCGCGCCTCTTGGCTCGCCATGATCGCCGGAGCTGACTTCATCAAGACTTCTACAGGCAAGGTCGCGCCTGCAGCGACGCTTCCAGTAACTCTGGTGATGTTGCAAGCAATTCGTGACTTCCACAACGCTGGGCAGCGCAAAATCGGTATGAAGCCAGCAGGCGGAATCCGCACCACCAAAGATGCGCTCCGTTATCTTGTCTTGGTGAAGGAAACCTTGGGAGATGCCTGGCTCACGCCAGATCTCTTCCGTTTAGGCGCGTCTAGCGTGCTCAACGACCTCTTAATGCAACGAAAGAAACTCCAAACCGGCGCCTACTCGGGCCCTGACTATGTGACGGTTGATTAATCATGAGCTTCGAATATGCACCCGCCCCGGAATCAACTTCGATCGTGAAGCTCAAGCCCACATATGGGCTCTTCATCAATGGTGTCTTCGTTGATGGTGAAAAGAATTTCTCCACTATTAATCCAGCCACCGAGGCACATCTGGCACATATTGCCGAGGCAAGTGAGGCAGATGTCGATCGAGCAGTGCGAGCCGCGCGCGTTGCATTCGGCAGCTGGTCCAAGATGCGCGGAAGTGACCGCGCCAAGTACCTCTACCGCATCGCTCGTATCATTCAAGAACGTAGCCGTGAACTTGCAGTGCTCGAATCAATGAATAACGGGAAACCTATTCGCGAAAGTCGTGATGTCGATCTTCCGCTCGTAGCGGCGCACTTCTTCCATTACGCAGGCTGGGCCGACAAACTCGATTACGCAGGTCTCGGTGAAAACCCGCAACCCCTTGGCGTCGCCGGTCAAATCATCCCTTGGAACTTTCCACTGCTGATGTTGGCCTGGAAAATCGCCCCTGCACTTGCCGCGGGTAATACGGTGGTACTCAAACCAGCCGAAACCACTCCCCTCACCGCGCTACTCTTCGCAGAGATTTGCCAACAAGCTGATCTGCCTGCGGGAGTTGTCAATATCGTGACTGGTGCTGGCGAAACCGGACGCGCGCTTGTCAATCACCCAGATATCAACAAAGTGGCCTTTACCGGGTCGACCGAAGTGGGTCGCTACATCGCTCAAGCCGTGGCCGGTACCAACAAGAAGGTCACCCTCGAACTTGGCGGCAAGGCAGCCAATATCGTCTTTGATGACGCCGCAATCGATCAAGCTATTGAGGGAATAGTTAACGGCATCTTCTTCAACCAAGGCCACGTCTGCTGCGCTGGTTCGCGTTTGCTCGTTCAAGAGTCGATCGCCGAAACAGTTCTTGGCTTGCTCTATGAACGGATGAAGAATCTCCGCGTGGGTGATCCGATGGATAAGAACACCGATGTCGGTGCAATTAACTCAGCTGCCCAGCTCGCCAAAATTCGTGAGCTCAGTGACGCTGGCGAAGCAGAGGGTGCAGATCGTTGGTCCGCACCATGCACCCTGCCTGAAAAAGGCTTCTGGTTCCCACCAACGGTCTTCACCAACGTCTCGCAGGTTCACCGCATCGCCCGCGAAGAAGTCTTCGGACCAGTTCTGAGCGTGCTCACTTTCCGCACTCCTGATGAAGCAGTGGAGAAAGCTAACAACTCTCCTTACGGGCTCAGCGCTGGTATTTGGACGGAAAAGGGAAGCCGCATTCTGGAAATGTCGAGCCGCTTACGCGCTGGCGTGATTTGGGCAAACACCTTTAATAAATTTGATGCCACCAGCCCCTTCGGCGGCTACAAAGAATCCGGATATGGACGTGAAGGCGGCCGACAAGGCCTGGAGCCCTACCTCAAGGCGGCGAGCAAATAATGAGCGAACACATCGAAGTACGTCGTACCGCCAAACTCTTCATCGGTGGCGCATTCCCACGTTCTGAATCCGGGCGCACCTATGAAGTAAAGAGTCCCGAAGGCAAGTTCATTGCCAATGTTGCTCAAGGGTCACGCAAAGATGCGCGCGATGCAGTAACCGCAGCCCGCGCCATCCAACCCAAATGGGCGGGCGCAACTGCATACAACCGCGGACAGATTCTTTACCGTATCGCCGAAATGATGGAGGGACGTCGCGCACAATTCATCGACGAAGTCTCCCCCTGGGCAAAGAGCGCTAAAAAAGCAGAAGCAGAAGTTGATGAAGCGATCGATCGCTGGATCTGGTTTGCCGGCTGGAGCGACAAGATCGCCATGGTCGTGGGCTCTAGCAACCCAGTTGCCGGCCCCTTCTTCAACTTCTCAGTCCCAGAACCCACGGGCGTAGTCGCGGCGATTGCCCCGAGTCGCCCCTCACTTCTTGGATTGGTTGACACCATCGCGCCGATTATCGTCTCCGGCAACACGGTAGTTGTCATCGCATCTGAGGATGCACCAATGGCTGCCGTCACTCTCGGGGAAGTGTTAGCCACGAGTGATCTTCCTGGTGGCGTTATTAATATTCTGACTGGTTCGTACGCAGAGGTTGCGCCCTGGCTTGCAAGTCATATGGATGTGAACGCCATAGACCTCTCCGGAGTAGAGAATGAGAAGGTGGCCGCCGATCTAGAGAAGGCAGCCGCCGAAAATTTGAAGCGTTCTTTACGTCCTGGGATTGAGCTCGATGGGCTTACTCGCATCAAGAATTGGCTCGAACTCAAGACAGTCTGGCATCCCCGCGGGTTCTAACTATTGATCGACTTTTTTGCTTGATCGAAAGATCATGTAACCCCAAGCCATTGCGAGCGCAAAGAGGGTGTTGACCCGTTCGTGCGAACTTCTGGAAATAGCGTTGACCACCGCGCTGATCAGCGATGAAATCATTAACAAAGTGGTGAGGCGGCGAGTTAAACGTGACCATGCACCTTGATGTTTCATCAACTTGTAGGCAAACCAGCACTGCAGAATCATGAACGCGGCGATCACGAGGTAGACCGCGCGCAACCAGGTCGGGAAAATGTCGAATTGTCCGCCCGCCGCCCACTTCTTTACCCAATCCTGGTTGAGCGCTACGGAGCCGACGATGATCAAGTTCCAGGCACTAGCAATGGCCATCAGGAGAAAAGCGGCGAGGTACTTCCGTGACCCACTCACCTCTCCAGAGTAGCCCTCGAAGGGATGAAACGCGCTCGATCTGGACTAGATTGAGCGCATGACCGATCCACTCGCCCTTGCCGCATCAGCCGCTGACGCCATCGCACGCGCCACCCACGTGGCCCAGCATGATGTTGCCCTAGTCATGGGCTCGGGCTGGGCAGACGCCGTCTCCGCGCTCGGCACACCGAGTGCTGAAGTAGCGATGAAGGATCTCCCCGGCTTCCCGCCGCCCGCCGTTGAGGGCCACGGAGGAAATGTGCAATCGATCGCCATCGGCGATAAACGAGCCCTCGTCTTCTTAGGACGAACTCATCTCTATGAAGGCCACGGCATCGAAGCGGTTGTTCATGGCGTACGCACCGCCGTAGCCGCGGGCGCTAAAACCATCATCCTGACCAATGCTTGCGGGGGCATCAACACTACTTATCGAGTTGGGGAGCCAGTCCTCGTACGCGACCACATCTCTTTCACCGGAGTCTCACCGCTAGCCGGTGCCCAATTCGTAGATCTCACCACCCTCTATAGCCCTCGTCTGCGTGCATTAGCGAAAGAGATTGATCCCTCACTCAAAGAGGGGGTGTATGTGCATTGGCGCGGTCCCGCATACGAAACTCCCGCCGAGATCAACATGATGCGCATTGTCGGTGCCGATCTTGTAGGTATGTCCACCGTGCCTGAGGCTATCGCAGCTCATGCGCTCGGCGCTGAAGTAATGGCGATCTCGCTCGTTACTAATGCTGCCGCGGGAGTCACTGGTGAGAAACTCAATCACCTCGAAGTGATTGCCGCTGGGAAAGCTGCAGCCTCTCGCATGGGAGTCCTTCTTCGTGAGTTGATCACCAAACTCTAAAATGGATAAGCAACTCGAAGCGCAAGTACGCGAATGGATTGACGATGATCCAGATGATGAAACACGTGCAGAGCTAGTAGCTGCACTTACCACTCATAATGAAGAGCTGCTTCGATCTTGGTTTGCCGGCTTCTTAGAATTCGGAACCGCTGGTCTTCGAGGGCCAATGGGGCCTGGGCCTTCACAGATGAACCGGGCGGTGGTGGGTCGCACTGCTCTGGGCCTAGCTTCCTACATGAAAGCACGGGGGCTCTCATCGATCGCTATTGGTTATGACGCGCGCCATCGCTCGTACCGATTCGCCTTAGATACCGCCGAATTAATGGCAGGCGCCGGAATCACTGCTCACCTCATGCCACGCACTCTTCCCACACCCGTTCTTGCCTTCGCCGTGAACCATCTCAAAGTCGATGCAGGCGTCATGGTAACTGCTAGCCACAATCCACCAGCCGATAACGGTTACAAGGTTTATTTAGGCGGCACAGTAGATGGCATCACGTATCGTGGCTCGCAAATTATTGCGCCAGCAGATAGCGAAATAGCCCACGAAATTGCAACTATCACTTCACTCATGTCGGCCCCGAGACTTGATCAGTGGCAGACCATCGACGAGAGCGTCATCGAGGCCTATCGCGCCGCTACCCTTTGCCTCGCATCTTCTGGCCAGAAGTCGTTGCGCACAGTACACACTGCACTTCATGGTGTCGGTACAGAAACGTTTATGAAAGTCGTGACAAGTGCGGGCTTTACGGAGACCATCAGCGTGTTAGAGCAAGCAGACCCTGATCCGGACTTCCCGACCGTGGCATTTCCCAACCCTGAAGAGAGAGGAGCCATCGACTTAGCAATCGCCCTCGCTATCCGCGAAGAGGCAGATCTGGTTATCGCCAACGATCCCGATGCTGATCGATGTGGTGCCGCCTTCTTCGATAACCAACTAGGCCAATGGCGAATGTTCACCGGAGATGAAGTGGGGGCGATACTAGGTGAGATGACCGCTCGAGAAGGCAGGAGTGGTGAGCACTTCGCAAATTCCATCGTTTCCAGTTCGCTGCTAGGGAAGATCGCAGATCATCACCTCATTCCCTTCAAAGAGACACTCACCGGCTTCAAATGGATCACCAAGGTCAGCGGTCTCTCCTACGGGTACGAAGAAGCGTTGGGTTACTGCGTAGATCCAGCAACAGTCAACGATAAGGATGGTATCTCCGCTGGGCTCAAAATGATGGAGATTGGCGAGCAACTTAAATCCCAGGGAAAGACTTTCAACGACTTACTCGACGAACTCGCACTTCGACATGGTCTCCATCTGACAGACCAAATATCTCTTCGCGTCTCTGATCTTTCACTCATATCCACAAAAATGAAATCGCTGCGCGCTGTACCGCCCCAAGAGATAGGTGGTGAAAGGGTCACTTCATTTGAAGACCTCGCCTTGGGGACGCATCTCCCACCCACTGATGGATTGCGCTTTGAAACCGCACGTAGCCGAGTCATCATCAGACCGAGCGGAACCGAACCTAAATTGAAGTGCTACTTAGAGGTCGTCATTCCAGTTTCAGGAGATGATCTTGCGACGGCACGGAAAGTTGCACAGCAAGAGATAACTTCTTTGCGCGCTACTACTCTTAAACTCATTGGTGACTAAAGAGCTAAATAGGCTGGTTTTACTATCTTTTCAATGATCTCAAGACGTTCTTCGAATGGAATGAAAGAGCTCTTGAGTGCGTTGACGGTAACGCGTTGATAATCTAGAAGGGACCAATCGAAAGCCTTCGAGAGTTCAGTAAATTCGTGAGTCATCGAGGTCTTACTCATTAATCGGTTATCGGTATTAACCGTGACACGGAAACGCAATTTAGCTAATTGGCCAATCGGATGATCTGCGATTGATTTAGCAGCGCCTGTTTGCAGATTGGAACTTGGGCAAAGTTCCAAAGGAATCCGGCGATCCCGCACGTATGACGCGAGCTTGCCCAGATGGGCCACACCGTCGACGAAGGTGATGTCATCCATAATTCGTACGCCGTGTCCAAGTCGTTCAGCCCCACAGATCTGAATCGCTTCCCAAATCGATGGTAATCCAAAAGCTTCACCTGCATGGATGGTGAAGTGTGCATTTTCGCGGCGCAGGTACTCAAATGCATCGATTTGCAAAGTTGGTGGGTAGCCCGCCTCGGCGCCCGCGATATCAAAGCCCACTACGCCACGGTCTCGATATTCAACGACCAATCGAGCCGTTTCATTCGCCGCATCGAGATTACGAATCGCAGTGAGCAGAGTGCGGACTTTGATATTTCTCCCTAAGTCGCGGGCATCTGCTTCTCCCTGGGCAAAGCCCACCAGAACTGCCTCTACGACATCGCGCATCTCCATGCCGCCAGCAAGGTGCAACTCGGGGGCGAAGCGGATTTCAGCGTAGACCACGCCATCCTCAGAGAGGTCAAGGGCAGCCTCACGGGCTACCCGGCTTAATGCTGAGGGAGATTGCATCACGCCCACAGTGTGCGCGAAAGTTTCTAAATACTTCTCCAGCGATCCTGAATCAGCTGCATCGGCAAACCATTGTGCGAGCGAACCTGCATCTGTAACGGGCAACTTGGCGTAACCCGCCTCTTTCGCGAGCTCAAGAATAGTTTGAGGACGTAACCCGCCATCTAGATGGTCATGCAAAAGCGCCTTAGGAGCGCGCTTTAACTCCTCGCGTGTGGGCTTTCGATCTAAGGTCATTCTTCTCGGTTCACTAATTCGGGTGAGAACGCGGGCGTACAAATCGCCACGTACTCCGCACCTTCGGGTCCAACTGAATAACGAACGCGCTCACCCTTGGCAGTAACTATGGATTGCCCGGCATGCACTTCAAATCTTTCACCGTCACACTCGACCAAGACGGTGCCCCGAAGAACCACGGTCACTTCTTCAAATTCGGGGCTCTGGAAAGGTTCTTCCCATCCGGCAGGCGCGATCATCTTGGCAACCGACATGTGAGAAGTGGCAGTTGCTACCCCACCCACGTATTCGTCAATCACTTTTCCACCTGGAACGGGGATTTGTACAGGGGCGGTGAGGAGGTGAGGCATAGGCCAATCTTACGCGGTAATACGATCCACAATGAGCGGCAGTGTGGCGCCTGCTTGCTTACCGATAGACCAGCCCCCTTGCAAAGCTTCGAGTGCGTGTGGAAATCGTTCCGGGGTCTCGGTGTGGAGGGTAAAGATCGGCGAACCTTTCACGATCTCTTCGCCTGGCTTCGCATGAATTTCAATTCCGGCTCCTGCTTGCACGACCTCACCTTGACGCGATCTTCCAGCTCCAAGACGCCACGCAGCCACGCCGACAGCAAGGGCATCCATTGAGGCGACCACGCCACTCTTGTCAGCCACTACTACCTCCCGATGAGCCGCGACTGGAAGTGGAGCATCTGGATTCCCGCCTTGCGCGGTAATCATCCGACGCCAGACATCCATCGCACTTCCATCGCGCAAGACATCTGCCGGGTCCTTCTCAATGCCCACCAACGTAAGCATCTCTCGAGCGAGAGCCAACGTTAATTCCACGACATCTTTGGGCCCGCCACCTGCAAGAACTTCGACTGACTCACGAACTTCGAGCGCATTACCTGCAGTGAGCCCAAGCGGTACATCCATTGCCGTAACTAACGCGACACTCTTTACACCGGCATCTGTCCCTAAGGCCACCATGACCTCTGCCAATTCTCGCGCCTTAACTGGATCGCTCATGAAGGCGCCAGAGCCCGTTTTTACATCTAGTACCAGCGCGCCCGTACCTTCTGCAATCTTCTTACTCATGATCGAGGAAGCAATGAGGGGAATAGCGGGGACGGTACCCGTGACATCGCGTAGTGCGTAGATTTTCTTATCCGCAGGGGCAAGTCCTGCACCTGCTGCACAAATAACTGCACCCGTGCTTTGAAGCACGTTAAGCATTTCTGCATTTGAAAGTGAAGCACGCCAGCCGGAAATCGATTCCAACTTATCGAGAGTGCCACCGGTATGTCCGAGTCCGCGACCAGAGAGTTGCGGGACAGCGGCACCGCAAGCCGCCACGATCGGTGCGAGCGGAAGGGTGATCTTATCGCCCACTCCCCCGGTTGAATGCTTATCAGTAGTGGGACGATCGAGCATC
>RGER01000180.1 GCA_009917815.1 Actinomycetota bacterium | reverse complement strand
CTCACCGGCAGCCTCGCCGCTCTTGTCCTCTCGGTCGGAATGCTCAGCGCAGCTCCCGCCCAAGCTCTCGATACCCCCACCCCCACCGTCAACAAGCAACAGACCGTTACTTGGGGTTGGGAAGATGGCGTCTCGAAGAAATTCCGCGATTTCTCTGAAGATGATTATGACGATGCGCTTCAAATTCCAGCGCTTAAAGTCTCTGTCTCGATGCCTGGCCCTGGCCGTCGCGTGATTCTCGAAGTACAAGATCCCTTTGATCGCACCTGGAGCACTGAAGTACAGACGCGTACCGACGCCACGGGTGTTGCCCTTGTTCGCGTCAATCCATTCTGCGAGAACGATTACGGCAACTCCACCGAATGGTGTGCCCACGATGTGACCTACCGACTCAAGGTGTTGAAGTCTGGAATGCAACGTCAAGTGGTCAGCAACGCCTTCACCGTCACCTTCGTACCCACCGAAGACGGGATGATGTAAGCCTCCGTAGGCGATATAACTTGAGCGATATAAATAGCCCCTGATGGGGCGAAAAAGTCAAGCGAGCTCCAGCACACCAAGTACTCTTAGGGAAGTTAAGTCCCCCTGGAGGCGGTGTGCTGGAGCTCAGTTTTGAGCATGCGAGTGACGAAGAGTTGCTCGCGGCTTATGTGAGTGGATATCCGCGCGCCCTTGAGGCGCTCTTACTTCGTCGCAGAGATTTTATTTGGTCGCTCTCCCTTAAGTTTCTTGGCAATGCCACGCTCGCGGAAGAAGCAATGCAAGAAGCATCGATCGCACTCTTCAAACGTGCGCATCAATTTAAGGGCGACTCCAAATTCACGACGTGGATGTATCAGATCGTGCATAACTGCGCGATGGATGTAGCGCGGAAGTATCGCAAGAGCGATGTCCATGTGGATGTGGATCAGTACACCGAAACGTTTAGCGTGGAAGATCAGAGCGATGAGATCACCTCACGTCAGGCAGTCATGAAGGCGCTGATGGAGATCGATCCGGATCAACGCGCCGCCCTCGTGCTTGTGGTGATGGAGGGGCTCTCCGTGGAGGAGGCCTCGACTACCTTGGGAGTGCCCGCTGGCACCATCAAGAGTCGCTGCTCTCGAGGGAAAGCCGCTTTGGCCACGCTCTTGAGCGAGCTCGATCCCCGGCTGTCTCAGGGTAATTCGCAGGGTAATTCAGAGGGAAAGGGTTCCGGCGGGAACCAAACCTCTGCCCCCATCGTCTTAGGTAGTGAGAACCACGAAGTAGAGAACAGGGAAGGAGGTCAGTAATGAACGAGAACATGGGCGATGGCTTTGATGAGCCGACCTTAGACGCTGCCAGCGAAGCGGCTATCGATGCCTTGCTGCAGAACGCGCAATTCATTACTCCACCTCCCGGTCCCGTTGCTGATCGCTTCACCGCGATGCTCGCCATCGAAGTGGCCCAACAAGAGAAGGCTCAGCAAGAGGCTGCGGTCTATGCCGCGGCTGAGAAAGTGGCGGTCGAGACCGGCGAGGATGCCGGCGCAGAGATCATTGCCTTCAAGCCACGTGCTAAGTGGATTGCTCCGATCTCCATCGCTGCTGCGTTAGTACTCGTTGCTGGTGTGGGAATCGGCGTTACCCAGAGCAATCTCTTCTCTTCGAATTCTTCCAGCTCGGTTCCGCTCGCAAGCGATACTCCTTCTGACGCACCCTCTGCTGACGCACCCTCTCCCGAAGCGACCGCATCGGATGCGCCAACAACGGCTCCTTCAAAGAAGCCGAGTGCTTCAACAACGGATGGGTCGCTTGCTGATCAAGGCGGCACTGATACCGGTGCACTCTTAAGTTCTGGGTCAACGGGAAAAACCGTTCCCATCGTTGAACTCTTCTCTGGCCTTCCTTACGACGGTTCACTCTCGGAGATCGTGGATTACATCGGGCCAGAGGCAGCTGTCGGTGGCCTGAGCGATCTCTCACCAGAGACCGCTTCATGTATTAGGTCAAATGGCCTTGCAAAGTATGTGGCCGCTGTCGATAACGGAACTTACAAAGGCAAAGATGTCACTGCAGTCTTCTCACCTTTGAAGAAGGGTGGCTTCCGCATCACGCTACTCAATAGCCGCTGCGGCAAGATGGCAGTTCTTAATATCAAGTAAGTATTACCAACGCGCGAGGATGTAACCCGCCACTGTGCCAATAAGTAGCGCTAATAACATCCATCGAGTGGGTTCTGAAATACGCCACCACGCTTGAGCAATACGCACTCGCACTGCACGTAACTTAGCTGGGGAAATCATCCAGAAAAGAATAACAATGGAAAGCAGAATTCCGGTGGGGTTGTAGGCGATACTTCCAGTGATGTCGCCCTGCACGAGCGCCCCGAATGAACGTGTGGTTCCGCAGAAGGGACATTGGTGCCCAGTGACCAACCGAAATGGGCAGAGAATTGGGCCGGTGGTGTATCCCTCAGTGCGACGCGCACCCACCCAAGTGAGTGCGGTAGCAAAGAAGACGAGCGCGTAACGCGCCGCCGGTATTTCGCGAAAGAGCGCTGGCCAATAAGAGAGGGGGCGAGTTCTCGTGTGAGAACTCGCCCCCGTCTTCATCTCTGAAACTTTCCGACGTGAAATTTAAGCGTTATTCATAGCGTCAGAGAATGAACCCCAGAACATGAAGGAGATCACCAAGCTGACAATGGAGATGATCAAGCCGGCAATCGCGAGGCCGCGTCCACCTTGGCTGGGATCCTTACTCGTTTGTGACATACCAATCGCACTGAAGACGATTCCGAGAACGCCGCAGAAGAAACTCAGCACGAAGCCGGTGATGGCCATGCCGTTGGTCTTCTTTGGTGTGGGGGGCATTGCAGTCATGTTTCCTCCATAGGTATCCGATGGTCCACCGCAGGGCGCACTCCGAGCCAAGATCTTGGCTGAATACCCTGAATGAATACTAGGCAATGGTGGCAAAGAGTGCAGGGCGAGACAAGCCTATTAAGGGGTAATCTCCTCCTATTCGTACGCCAACTTTGGGGGTCCCGATGCGAGTGGCTATTACAGCCTGACGTCTTCCTCCGACGTCAAAA
>RGER01000179.1 GCA_009917815.1 Actinomycetota bacterium | reverse complement strand
TTGGAGAGCATGTCCATGATCGCGGACCAAGTCCAACCTGGCGAAACAGAATTAACGCGAATCTTGTCGGGTGCATAATCCATCGCCATATTTTTAGTGAGTTGCACAATCGCGGCTTTACTTACGGGGTATGTCCAGCGACCAATCTGAGCAACGTGTGATGAGATGCTTGTGAGGTTCACAATAGATCCGCCACCTTGTTTTGCCATGTGAGGGCGTACAGCAGCCCCCAGCATCGCCGTACTTGCTACGTTTACATTCAAAGTATTGAGCCACTGGGCACGTGTGCTGTCAGCGCCAGCGTCATCGTAAGTGCATGCGAGATTGACGAGGATGTCGATATGGCCCCAAGCCTTGGCGGCATCGCTCACAATTCTTTCAATGGCGGCATCGTCGGTGATATCGCCACTCTTCTTGGCGGCGGCCGCGCCGGTCTCTTCGTTGATCTCAACGATGAGTACTGTGGCGCCGTCGGCCACAAGTGTGCGAGCCACGGCCTCGCCAAAGAGGGTGCCACCGCCCGTGACGATCGCGGTCTTTCCCGAGAGTGGGTGGGTTGTTGAACTCATAAGGCTCCTTCGGTCTGGGATGGGCTCTGGGAACAGTCAGACGTTAGATAGCCAGACGCATTTGAGGTGTCCCCGGCACGCACGGGCTATCCATCTAGCGCACGCTTTGCCAGCCTAGCCCCTTGACACCGATCCTGAGCAGGGCAAACTGGAGCACCAGCCTAGGAAGGAGTGAGGCCATGGGTGCTGTCGCTGAGCTATTGCGCGAACATAATCTCTTCCGCACCCAAAATCTTGATGAGGCGCGTGAGCAAGTAGCGCGGGTCTTCTGCCCCCATGGATTAACTACGACTGCTGCTGATCAAAAACTAGACACTGTGCATAACCGGGTCACTCTTGGCGATGTGACTCTCAATTACTTGGATTACGGCGCAGATGTTCGTATCACCCCAGGGGAGTTGCACTCTTTCTACCTGATTCAAATGCCGCTCGCGGGCAGCGCGGAAATTCATTCCGGAAAAGAGAGCATCCATTCAGATACCTCGTTGGCATCGATTCCTAATCCACTCGAGAAACTCGACATGGTGTGGCATACAGGAAATCCGCAACTACTTGTGTACATCAGCCGTATTACATTGGAAGAACGACTTGAAGATTTGATTGGTCGTGAACTCCAGGCGCCCGTCAGATTTGATTTGGGAATGGATCTCACCACTCCGCAAGCGCGCAGTTGGCGCACATTGGTCGACACACTTGTCACAGATGTTGATCGCGGCGGGCTCACAATGCACGCGGGAGTGCGCGATCAATTCCAAGATTTGATCATTAGCGGTTTGTTGCTCTCTCAACGCCATAATTACAGCGATTCCATCGGAAGCCGTGTAGAACCAGCAGCACCTCGAAGTGTGCGCATGGCGATTCAAGCTTGCGAAGCATCACCACAAGAGCCGCTCACCGTCACTGACATGGCGCGCGTTGCTGGCGTGAGTATTCGCAGTTTGCAAGATGGCTTCAAGAGATATGTGGGTATGAGTCCTACCGAGTACTTGCGAGATGTGCGACTGAATCGAGTACGTGAGGACTTGCTTTCGGAGCGAGCCCAGAGCACCTCAATCGCCGATATTGCCTTCTCGTGGGGCTTCACGCACTTGGGGCGCTTTGCCAAGACCTACCATGATCGTTTCGGCGAATTACCTTCGGAGACACTCCGCCGATAGCCAGATTTCACGTCGTTGGGATCGGATGACATACTTACTCCGTTGTACACCGTGTCCAGTTTCTGGACCAAGCCGACCTGGCGCAATTGGTAGCGCACCGCACTTGTAATGCGGGGGTTAGGGGTTCGAGTCCCCTGGTCGGCCCCATTTCCCTCAGATACGCTTGCGCCCATGTCGGAACTGGATCGTGGATACGCAGAGCAGTTAGATCGTGAAGATCCGCTAGGTCATTTTCGCGAAGGTTTCTACTTTGCAGATCCTGAAGTCTGTTATCTCGATGGAAATTCTCTTGGACGACTCCCACTTCGCACTGTTGAAGTGATCAATAACTTGATGCTGAAAGAGTGGGGCAGTGAAGTAGTCGACGGCTGGCATCACTGGCTAGAAGAATCAGAGACGACAGGGGATTTAATTGGCCGAGCCGCTTTAGGCGCGAGTTCGGGGCAAGTACTTGCCACCGACACTACCTCAGTGAACTTTTATCAGCTAGTAACTGCTGCAATCAAAGCTCGTCCAGGACGTAAGACCATCATTACGGATGAATCTAACTTTCCCACCGATCGATACATCTTGCAGGGTTTGGCTCATGAGTATGGATTAAATCTCATACTCATTCCGAACGCTGAAGATGAACTCATTACTCCTGAGGTGCTGTCTCCGTTACTCAATGATGATGTAGCGCTCGTAACGCTTCAAGTTATTCAATATCGTTCTGGCGCCCGTAATGATGTCTCTCGGCTTACGAAAATGATTCATGATTGCGGCGCTCTTACACTCTGGGATGCTTCCCATGCAGTGGGATCCGTCGCAATGCATTTTGATGCGGACGGTGTCGATGCGGCAGTGGGTTGTACTTATAAGTATGGAAATGCTGGACCTGGTGCGCCTGGTTGGCTCTATGTGAGCAAGAAGATGCAATCAGAGTTGCGAGTTCCCATCCAAGGATGGTTTGCGCAGGCGAATCAATTTGGCATGGGCCCTACATTTGAGCGCGCAGCGGGGATAAAGGGATTTCAAATTGCCACTCCGCCAATTTTTGGTCTGCGCAGCATCCAATCTTCTTTTGGAATGCTTGAAGAAGCGGGAATCGATGTAATTGAAGCAAAATGTGCACAAGGCACAGAGCTTATGATCGCTCTCTACGAAGGCTGGCTTAACGAGCTTGGATTCGAGCTTGGTACGCCGCGAAATCCACAACAGCGAGGTGGGCACGTCTCGCTACTTCATCCAGACGCATTTCAGATCTCGGTTGCCATGAGGGCATTAGCAAAGGTCATTCCTGATTTCCGAAATCCCAATGCCATTCGATTAGCTATATCTCCACTTCCTACCTCATATGTTGAGGTGTGGGATGGATTTGC
>RGER01000178.1 GCA_009917815.1 Actinomycetota bacterium | reverse complement strand
TGATGTGAGCATCTGCGAGGTCCACCACATGGACGTAATCGCGCACGCCACTCCCATCTGGGGTGGGCCAATCGTCGCCGTGCAAGGTCAATTTCACTGGCTCAGGTCCGCGCACTGCGTTAACGACATTGGGTAAGAGATGTGTTTCTGGGTGGTGGCGCTCACCGATGACCAGATCGTTATCAGTGACGAGTGCGCCAGCAACATTGAAGTAACGAAGACTTATCGATGAGAACACCTTTTCAGCAGAGAGAAGTTTTTCAACCGCAAGTTTCGTTTCACCGTACACATTTGTCGGTACCGTGGGATCGCTCTCCTCAATCGGCGTGCGCGTGGGTTCCCCGTAAGTTGCAGCGCTAGATGAAAAAACCATTCGCTTCACATTTGCACGCTTCATACCTTCAATAAGCGCAGCTGATCCATCGCGATTAACGCTCCAATAGAGTTCGGGCTTCTCCATAGATTCGCCGACGAGGGACTTGCCTGCAAAGTGCACTACTGCAACTACTTCGGAGAGCGCTCGAGTAATGGCTTCAGGATCAAGGATGGAACCTTCGATAAATTCGGCGCCTTCGGGAATTGCATCGAGGTGACCCGTCGAGAGATCGTCAAGAATAACTACTTGGTGTCCGCGCTCAATCAGCAGGTGAGAAGTGACCGATCCGATATACCCTGCGCCGCCAGTGACGAGAACCTTCATGCTTCTGCACTCCTTGCATCATTCGGACCCGAGAGCGAGTGCGGCTTGGTTAATGTGAAGGGAAGAGGCGTTGAAGGTTTCACCTCCACCGCTCGATCGCTAACGAGACCATTGTAGGTGGCAATCAAGGTTTCGCTCTGCCGCTCCCAGGAGCGCGTGCGGAGCACCTCATCAGTGTAAGCCGCGCGATACTTAGCAGGATCAGTCAGAATGCGCTTCGCTGCGACCACGAACTCTGAGGCATTTTCAGCGGTGAAGACTTCACCATTTCCAATAGTGCGTACCTCCGCGGCCATGGTTTTCACATCCGAGACGATGATGGGCAAATTCGCGGCCGCATACTCGCCGAACTTGGTGATTAAGGAAATCTCGTGATTCGGACGATGCAAGAGTGGAATCAGACCAATATCGGCGGCGGAAAGATAACTGACCAACTCTTCATTCGGAACATATGCAACGTTCTTCACGCGATCCGAAAGCCCCATGCTTGCGGCTCTCGCCATCAATTCTTTGACATAGACATTGCTCGGCGCAGCGATGATGACGAGTGCAACTCCTGGCAATGATGGAAGCGCATCAAGCACCGTACCCAATCCGCGTTGAGGTGCTACCGCGCCGGAGTACACCATTAGCGGAATACCCTCTGCAAGGCCCGCATCAGTACGAAGCGAGCGCGTGCTCTCTCGGCGACCTTGACTTATGGGATCGTTGGCCACCACTGCAGGATTAATTCCAATTTTCAAATATTCTTTAAGCATCGGTCCCATCTGCGGACTCACTACGAACATCGCATCGATCTTCTGCGCTATTTGTAATTCAGCCGTCGAGAAAGCTTCATGAGCAGATGGTGAAAGATGTTGAGTCCCCTGCAGGAACTCGTGTGCATCGTAAATTACTTTGGGTCGCACTCCACCTGATGATGAGATGGCGTCCGCGAGCGCATCAGCCACCGGGAGCGCGCTGTAATCATGCGCATGTATGACATCTGGTGCGAATGCCAGCGCATACGGAGTCATCGTGGCCACCGCACGTCCCAGGCCGGGGATCGCTGGCGGCTTTGCAGGGAGGAAGTGAAATTTAAATCGTGCCACGTAATAACGGCCGCGGCGCAAAACTTTCGCAAGTAAACCCGTACCTACCGGAGCTTTCGCGGGCACGCGGAGTACACGAGCACGCCCCACTTCAAATTGATCTTTACTTCCATTCCGGGTGGTTCCGAGGATGAGCGAATCCCAACCCGCCTCGCCCGCCGAGTAAGCACACTTGAGCACCCGGGAGTCTTCGACCACGCCGTTGAGGACGATCGCCAGAACGCGGGGCGCTCTTACTTGGGACATGTGACCAACCTAGTCGCAGGGATCTAGTCGAAGGGTTATATCGAGAGTGTGATTTTGCCGCCGGTTAAGCAGATGGAATCAGTTGATTGGGACACGTTGCCAGGATTTTGGCGATGGCATCCTTCTCCGCCTGAGTCACCCAGATTCCATACTTCGATTTCACCGCGACTTGTCGAGCAACGTATGGACACCGATATGCCTTATTCGGAGGAAGCCACGTAGCCGCATCACCATCACTCTTCTGCCCATTCAAGGGACCATCTACTGCGAGCAATTCGAGAGGGTCGTTGGCGAGGTTGGTGCGCTTTGCCACCGTCCAGGCGAAGGCTCCCTTCTTTCAAGATGTCGTTACGGGTGTCGCATCCGTTGCCGTCGACATCCTTCCAAGCGGCGCCAAATTGTGCCCGGGTGTAACCGGTTTTGGGGGCGCGCCCCTTGACTACCAACGTGTTGAGTACGGAAATGGCTGCATCGCTCTTCTTAGGCTTCGTTGCGCCATTTACGAGTGCGGCACTTACTGGAGTCGCCGGGGCAAACCCAGCGACCAGGATGGCGGCCAGGGCAAGGCCCCCAAGTCGACGTATTCGCATGCCTCTATCTTGGCGCGCCCCACCGGTCAAGACCACCCCCATCGCCTGTGGGAAACCGAAGCTCTCGCGCCACGATGGGGAGGAAAAGGCGTGCCGGTCGATTCACGACCACGCCCCACACGCTGGTAGGGTTCCAACGCGCGCAAGCGCATGCGCCGCTAGCTCAACTGGCAGAGCAGCTGACTCTTAATCAGCGGGTTATAGGTTCAAGTCCTATGCGGCGCACTCTCTCACTTCTTCACATATCCCACGGGGCAGAACGGCTTCACCGCGGTGACTTTCTTGAGAGTCTTTCCCTTCACGCAGGAGATGGTACTCGAAAACTTATACAAACAGCGAGCGACATCGGATCGCATAATCAAGTTGTAGGTGCCCTTAAACGCGGTGGCGCCATCGGGTAAGAAGTGCGGGGATGCCACTTGATAAGAGAGCACGCGCAGCAGGAAGCATAGCGACGACGTAGCTCGACATGATGTTGTTGACGTCTACTACTTCAGTAATTGTTATATCATTATCTTGATT
>RGER01000177.1 GCA_009917815.1 Actinomycetota bacterium | reverse complement strand
GCCAATGGATCCTCGCGAGTGGCACGCAAAGTACGACCGGCGCGTGAGATGCCGAAGAAATAGACGGCAAGCATCACGATCACTGTCAAAACCACTGGCTCTTCAAAAAATTGGAAAGGTGGGAGTGCAAGCAGCGCCTGAGATCCAGGTCCAATTCGATTGTTGTTAAAGAAGATGTTGTAGGCAACACCCAGAAGAGCGAAGGTTGCGATGCCTGCCGCTAAACCGTTAAGGCGCATGAGGAGCAATCCTGAAAGCCCAGCAACAATCGCTCCCGTAACGATGGCCAGAATAAGGCTCGGATACATTCCAAGATCCAAGTTCACTAAGAACGGGTAAAGATGCTGCAACTGTAGGGAGTGTTCTTTGATATTGCTCGGGGTTGTGACAATTCCCGATGCAAAGGCGCCGCACATGGCGAATGCTCCGTGCCCAAAAGAGAGTACGCCCGAATTGCCTACGAAAACATGAAGTGCAAGCACCATGACGAAGAGCGCCAAGGTGTTTTGCACGATGAGTAAACCTTGGGCAGATTGCAGACCCACCACGTATGAGAAAGCGACCACAAGTAAAATGGGACCGAGGAGTTCTTGGATTCGAAGTCGGGTAGTCATCAGACTCGCTCCTTCGTAGCGAACTTACTTAAGATGCCGCCAGGTCGAACGAGCAAAATGACAATGACGATGACAAACATCCACGAATACGCATAGACCCGGCCGTTTCCGAGAATCACATTGAGAAGTGAGAGCACTGCGCCCACGATGAAGCCGCCTAGCGCGGAGCCGCGGAGACTATTCATGCCACCCACCACAATGCCCACGAGTGCAAGGATGGTGATATCGAGACCAAAGCGGGGATCAACTTGCGGATTTCCCACTACGTTCACAAAAGCTACGACCGCAGCGAGGGCACCACTGATCACGAATGCCGAAGCAATCAACCGATTCGAGCGCACGCCTAGCAACCTCGCAGTTTGGAAATCACTCGCTGCGGCACGTAACTGCAATCCGAGTTTCGTTCGCTCTACCAAATACCCCATCGCCAGCAGAATCACCACGGCCAAGACGATGGTAACGACACTTGCAGTAGTGATGGAGACGCCTCCGACCGTGAACGCACCGGTCATCCACGTTGCCACTGAAGCCGAACGCGGTAGGGCACCAAAAACTAATTCATAAACTTTTTGAAGAAGCACACTCACGCCAAAAGAGACAATGAGCATGGTGGCCGGATTTGATCCACGTAAACGACGATAGGCGACGAGTTCCATAATGAGAGCCATGAGCGAAGCCACCGCCACTGAGAAAATAATGCTGATCAGAAGTGGAAATTGATGAGTCATTACCAACGTGTACGAAGCAACTGTGATCAACTCTGAATGTGCAAAATTAACGAGGCGCATGACACCAAAAACGAGCCCTAAACCAAGCGCGGCTAGTGCGTAAACACCGCCCAAACTTACGGCGTCTAAAATTGCTTGAATCATCTACTCCCCCGAATTTCCGAAGTAAGCGGCGGCGAGTTTGGCCTCATCTGCTGCATCTTCTTTCGTCAAAGTAGCTTGCATCTTGCCAGCCCGAAGCACGTGAGTGCGGTCAGCGAGTCGAGTAACTAAATGTGCGCGTTGTTCCACGATCACTACTGAAGTTCCTGATTCGGCGATCGCAATCAACCGGTCGAAAACATCTTTGACAACTGTAGGTGAGAGACCGAGGCTCGGTTCATCAAGTAAGAGCACGCGCGGATCGGCGACAAGTGCACGTGCGATAGCGAGTTGCTGTTGCTGCCCACCGCTCAGCATTCCAGCTTGATGGTCGCGATGAGTGGTGAGGACTGGAAAGAGATCATGCACGCGCTCCAGGGCTCCCTTCTCACCGTGCTTATCACGGCGCCCCGTGAGACCCAGGGTGAGATTTTCGATGACGGAGAGGCCACCAAAGATTTGGCGACCTTCCGGAACGAGCGAGAGACCCAGACGAACAATATCTTCGGGTCGCTTACCAGAGATATCTTCACCATCAAGAAAAACAGAGCCGCCGCGTATCCCGACCGTCCCCACTATGGCTCCAAAGAGCGTTGATTTTCCGGCGCCGTTCGGGCCGACAATGCCCACTAGTTCACCTTTGCTAGCCGTCAGAGAAACTCCAAAGAGCACATCTACTTTTCCGTAGCCAGCGCGTAAGTCCTTCACTTCAAAGAGCGTCATGAGTGACCACCTCCAAATGCTGCGTCACCTAGATAAGCACTCTTCACTCCGTCGTCATTGAGCGCTGCCTGTGGGTCTCCATCAAAGATCATCGATCCGGCCGCGAGCACTACAACGCGCGAGCATGCTTGAGCCACTAAGCCCACATTATGTTCGACGAGGAGCATTCCGCATCCAGTCTCTTCGCGAACTTTAGAAAGTGCAGCAAGGAGCGCAGGTACTTCGTGTTCGTTTAAGCCAGCAGCAGGTTCGTCCATAATCAAATATTTGGGTTGCGCAGCAAGTGCTCTCGCTAAACCGACAAGCCTGGCTGACCCATGTGAGAGCCCGCCAGCCGGAGTGCCTTCAAGATCAGTGATACCTAGAACTTCAAGAACATGTTCGCTCCGCTGACGAGCGATCTTGCCCGAGAGCCCCAACCCCAGCGCACCCAGCGCCACATTCTCGGCAACGGTGAGTTGTGGAAAGAGGCGTCCCGCTTGGAAGGTACGAGCTACGCCCATTTGCGCCCGTACGTGCGGTGCATAGTCATCAAGCGGAGTGCCATCTAACGTGACTAGACCGCCATCTTGCTTCTCATAGCCGGCAATGATGTTAATTAAGGTCGACTTTCCGGCGCCGTTAGGTCCTAGTAGACCGACAGACTCACCAGAGTTCACTGTTATGGATACGTTGTCGAGTACCTGAAGAGCGCCAAAAGACTTGCTAATTTCAGCAGCCTCGAATGCTCGATTCACCGGTACTCCTTCTCGCATACTTTTCTCTCATACACATCTCAGAACATCTGTAGTAATAATAAACGCGAGGTGCGCGGTTTCCCACGCACCTCGCGTTTACTTCAATCTATTTACTTTGTGGGAAAGGTGGGCTTAACGGCCGCACGGTATTCCACAAATGCATCCTTGCCATCAGTGATCTTCAACACGGCCATTGGGCGTGAGACG
>RGER01000176.1 GCA_009917815.1 Actinomycetota bacterium | reverse complement strand
GTACTTCTTCCAAGGCCGATGACTCGGGAAACCATCGCAAGGACACTGACGATGTGCTAACGCCCAAGGCTGCAGAAAATCCGGTGGTCGCTGCGCTCAAAGCGCGGGGGCTATATAAGACACCGCTCGGATCGGGCAAGCATGACGTCACATGTCCTTGGGTGCATGAGCATACTGATCACCTCGATACGGGTGCTGCTTATTTCGAGCCAGATGAGCTTTACCCTTTGGGCGGCTTTTGCTGCCAACATTCGCATCGAGATAAGTACCACATCCGTCAACTTTTAGAGTTTCTTGGGGTCGCATCAGCGCAGGCCCGACATTTGCCGGTGATTAGAGCAATTGCAGGAGATCTCGACAGGGTGGTCGATGCAGCAGAGAAGGCGTTGGCTGAACGCGGACGGCACTATCAAGCGGGCGGATTGATCGTATCGGTTTCAACGGACCCAGTGACTCGTGATTCGTCTATCGTTCCAACCAGTGTTCAAGCGCTGACGCGGGAGTTATCTGTTGCAGCGAGCTGGGAAAAATACGACTCGAGATCAAATAAGTGGGAGCGCTGCGATCCGCCTGCGCGGCACACCGGAATTCTGTACGACGCGCAGCACTACCGCCACCTACCTCCTCTAGCAGGCGTGGTGCGACAACCCTATTTCAACGAATCTACGGGTGAGCTAATCACACAGTCGGGCTACAACGAGGCAACCCATCGCTATGGCGTGTTTGACCCTCGACAGTTCGCTATAGCGGAACCAACCGCCGAGGCTGCGAAGGCAGCTTTAACCTTACTCGAAGAACTGTTGAGCGAATTCCATTTCGTTTCCTCAACCGATAGAGCTGCAGCGCTCGCTGCGATCTTCACGGCAGTAGTGCGCGTGTCCCTTCCCCACGCGCCTGCATTTCATGTTCGCGCACCCGTATTCGGGAGTGGCAAGACTTTTTTATGCGAGCTCATTGGGGCCTTTGCGGGCCCAGCGCCTAATAACAAAGTTAGCTACCCGACAACTTCCGAGGAAGCCACCAAGGTGATGCTTGCCTTATTGCTGACTAGTCCGGCCGTGGTTGAATTCGATGATATGGATACCGACTGGATACCCCATGGGGCCATCAAGCGGATGCTGACCGCAGAGAAGATCACTGACCGAATTCTTGGCGTAAGCAAGACTGCATTAGTAAGCACAAGAGTCCTGTTTCTGGGATCGGGGAACAATGTCGGTCCAGTACGCGACCTGCTGCGGCGTGTACTAACCATCCACCTTGACCCACGCGTTGCTACGCCGGCAACCATGAGTTATTCAGGAAATCCAGTTCATAAGGTTCGGCAGAATCGTGGTCTGTATGTAGCAGCCGTTCTAACCATTATTGAGGCATGGCGTAAGGCTGGAATGCCTCGCGCCAAGGCGGACAACATTGTTACTTTCGATGGCCCATGGTCAGACTACTGTCGCCATCCTTTAATGTGGCTGGGTTACCCTGACCCCGCAACATCCCTCATAGAGCAAATACGCCATGATCCCGATGCCGAAGCACTTGGCAGTTTGATGACCGAGTGGTACGCAGCGTTCGGATCGTCTGCCACTACGGTTAGAAAAGCTGTAGATGTAGCGTATCACACCGAGGCCAATCTTCTTGATGCGATACGAGAATTCCCAGTTGAGGAGCGTGGTGCAATCAATCGCTCGAAACTGGGCTGGATGTTGAAGAAAAATGCCAACCGAATTATCGACGGAAAGGAATTTCAGCAGTCACAAGCTGATGGGCGGCCAGCATGGCGGGTCGTAATTTCCAAATCACCGCCTTCACCGTCTTCACCGCCTCCATCCGCTTGGACTGACAAAAATGTCGGAGGGGCACCGACAGAAGTCGAGGTGGAGATATGAGTCCAGCCGAGATCATCGAAAGAGCCTCTGAAGAGGGTGTGCTCCTGGCACTCTCCCCCTCTGGCCGTATTTCGGCAAAGGGCAATCCGTCGGTACTTGACCGCTGGCTCCCCGAACTCAAACAGCACAAGGAACAAATCATTTCAGAGTTACAGCTCAAGAAACGACGCGCCAAGATACTTTCGATACTTCGCAATAATCCGGAAGTTAACTACGCCGTAGACGTTGTTGATCCCAACTCCGATCCGGTCCTAATTTCAGTCGGTATCCGCAAGGTCGCCACCTTCGAAATGACGATACCAAAGAAATACTATGACCCCTTTTCATTACTGGAGCTGGTTGGTAATACGGTAGGCCATAAATGCGTAAATTGATACAAGTACCCTGGAGCGGTGAATAGCCTAGCATTCCATGATCCAAATATATTGACACCGGCGTGATTCTCTCCAACCCTATACTGGGCTCAACCTAGTAATGGCTCGGGGTAGATAAATTTTGTCAGAACGAACTAATCGACCGCCTACCCAGCAAAGATGGTTTCGACCGCAGTGGAACAGTCAACAAGAATAATAATCAATCTAATCTTTTAAAAGCCATCGCAGTCATACTCGACATAACCCTTTAATGAGGTAACACCATCCTTATCTTTCTGGAACAGATTGATAAGTGTCCAAACTCTGCGATTGCCATCTTCCTTTTGGATGGTATCGAGGTCAAGGAACATTTCAAGCTGTTCATTTTTTTCAATACTGATCCACTCCGCTTGAGCTGGGCAAATAAAGGCAAACAGAATCAGATAATTGAGTCTTCGCATGGTGGGCGCACAGCCGGTGCTAACGATTACCTCGGCATAAGATATGTGAAACTGCATCTATTATTGTACCGGGTGTCACATATCGCCATTCTTACGGCTGGTGAACGAAGCTGGATGTAGTACCCGATGGTCGCCAGCAGGGTTGGTCAGATGAGGAGCTATTTGGCTTGCCTAAGACCCCCGACAGCCTGTACTCAGGGCTCTACTGGCTGATTAGCGGTATGCAGGGCTGGACGGAGCTGGAGTTCGATCCTGAGACCGCGGTAATCGATGGAGTGCTGAGGTTTGAGCGGGCAGGGTTAATGAGGAGCTAGTTCTTGCCAGCGGCTTTTAGGCATCCCACGCGCAATGAGAATTCCTCCTCCGACCTAGCTCCGGGTTTGTCGCAATCTGAATATTCTTTAGACGCGCACTTTGCATCAAAACTTCTCATTCCAGCGTCCACGCATTTGTCTACCTCCGACTTCCCGCAGCCAGAGAGAGCCA
>RGER01000175.1 GCA_009917815.1 Actinomycetota bacterium | reverse complement strand
AAGAAACTCGGCATGTTTGTCACGTACTGCGTTGAATTGGAAATCAAAAGGCCCCAAGTAAATCCTGGAGGTTGTACGCCAATACCAAGGAATGAGAAGACCGATTCGGCGGTGAGGTACCCAGGCAGAGAGAGTGAGAGCACCACAATGACAGGAGCCCAGAGATTCGGAATCAATTCTTGGAAAATAATGCGCGTGCGTGAGGCGCCGAGTGCAGTCGCTGCCGTCACGAAGTCGCGCTCGCTCAAACTCAGTACTTGGGAACGGATGAGGCGTGAGAAACCTGTCCACCCAAAGAAGGTCAAAATGATGATCAAGAAGAGAATGCGCGCGCTATTTCCGTGCGCGATTCCAAGTCGTTGAATGCGATCAACGAGCGGCTCCGCGAGCGCGACAATCATGAAGAAGGATGGGAAGGCAAGCAAGAAGTCGGTCAAGCGACCAAGCGTGGCATCCACCCGACCTTTGAGATATCCACCCGTGATTCCAGCAAGTAGACCCACAAAGAGTGTAGCTACCGTTGCCAAGATCATCACTAAGAAAGAAATGCGCGAACCGTAGAGAAGTTGTGAAAGCAGATCGCGACCGGTGCCCGGGAGTAGGCCGAGGGGGTGTTCCCAACTAATCCCCCCGAGGTAGGCCTTCGGCAGACCTGTGCTGACGTTAATTTGATCGAGATGCAGCTCATTAGGGTTTAAGCCGAGCGCCTTACATATCAGAGGTGCAAAGATTGAAGAGAGGAGCGTGCCAAGGGTAAAGATTCCGGCGATAATGCCCACCTTGTTACGACGGAAGCGTCGCCACGCTAATTCACGTGGACTGCGACCTTTGAGTTCCTCGTCAGCGCCGAGCACGGGCTCGGATGCGCTCGCACCATCCACTATCTCGATCGACATCGCCACCTCCTCGTAAATAGCCAGACGTGAACAGAGGCTGAATTGCACCTGAACCAAAGGTAGAGGCTACTCAATAACGGCAGTAAAGTGAACCAAAAGGGTGATTTGCCCCGTTCTTGGGGGACTTAACGTTGCCAGCGCGGCTCCCAGCGAGGGAGCGAGGGAAAGTCACAGGCAGGAAGAGCCCTTAGGGAGGCGCTGAAACCTGGGGCACTTGTATGCTTTTAGGCGTGTTCCGGGTAAGCCACCCAGCCGTTCAGATGATGAAAGAAGGATCCCATGCGCAAGCCCCTCATTCTTGCCGCCTCCGCCACTCTCGCCCTTGCTCTCACCGCGTGTGGAAGTGACAACGCAGGTAATGCCACCGCACAGGATCAGCAACATCTTGTTGAAGCCACTACTGCTCCAGCTGCCGCTACGGGTGAAATTGGGAGTGCGGTGAAGACTGAGGCAGGCGTTTCGGTAGAGATTTCCAAGCCTGCCCCATTTACGCCGGGCAAATTTGTGTCACAGAACCTCACCGCCGGCAATACCAATAATAGCTTCACCATCAAGGTAACTAATGGCACCACAGCTGCACTTGACCTCTCCACCATGGTGGTCACCTCATCAACCGGCGCTGCGCAAAGTTGCGTTGACGTCCTTGATGCTGACAACGGATTCGGTGGTGCACCCATGGACCCCGTAGCTGCCGGTGCCAGCGTTGACATCAAGTGGGCTATTTCGTGCGTCGGCAAAGTGGGCTCCCCACTCTCCATCGTTATCGCCGTGAATGGTGAGAACCTCGCCGAACTCAAGGGCGCACTCGCTTAATTATCCGTGTCCGACTCGCTCACTAGAGTCTCTTAGATGAGCGAGGGTGCAACATCAAGTGATGTGCGTATGGCACTCGATGCTGCCGTCTCGGCAATCGGTGGAAGTACCCGCGATGGTCAGGTAGCAATGGCGGAGGCCGTTGCTAATGCGCTCTCCGATCGACATCACCTCTTGGTTCAGGCAGGAACCGGTACCGGCAAATCACTTGCATATCTAGTTCCCGCATTAGTTCACGGCAAGCGAGTCCTGGTAGCCACCGCCACGCTCGCTCTTCAGAGACAACTCATTGATCGTGATCTTCCGAGAATCGCACCGGCGCTTGAGAAAGTGCTCAACCGCAAACTTTCTTTCGCGATCTATAAAGGAATCGGAAATTACATCTGTCTGCAGAAGATGAATAGTGGTGAGCAAGATCCAGATGGTGAATTGCCACTCGATCTTGGGCCGCTAGGTAAAGAATCAAAGAAACTTCGAGCGTGGGCGGAAAAACCTGGCGTGACCGGCGATCGTGATGATGCTCCGGAAGTGGATCGACGCGTGTGGGCGGCAAGTTCGGTAACTGGTCGGGAATGCATGGGTGCCAACGATTGTCCCTTCGGCACCGAATGTTTTTCAGTGCGCGCAAAAGCGAAGGCGCAATTCGCTGATGTTGTCGTCACTAACCACACCCTGCTCGCAATTGAGATTGCAGATTCTCATCCAATTCTTCCTGAGCGCGATGCCATTATCCTCGATGAGGCGCACGAATTTATGGATCGCACGACACAAGCTATCACTGAAGAGCTGAGCGCTGGCCGCGTCGAACGCGCGGCGAAGATGGCGAAGAAGTATCTGCCGGGCAAGAGCGCCGAGGCATTTCAACAAGCAGCAGACGACGTTGCCGACGCCATTCGAGATTACGCAGAAGATGCTCCACATGATCCGGCGAAGTCTGGGCGTCTCACCAAACTTCCGGATCAGCTCGAAGGACCATTACGAAACTTGCGTGAAAATGGGCAGGCGCTACTCTCTCTCATCAACTCAGATTCAGATGTCACCGAGCCCACGATTCTCGCCGAACGCGCCCGCGTAAAAGGCGCACTCACCGAAGTTCAACAGAGCGCGGGTCGACTTCTCCAACCACACGGCTCCAATGTCGTGTGGTTCGATCCGGCTTATTCAACTTTCTACTCCGCCCCTCTCTCAGTCTCGGCGATTCTTCGAAATAACTTGCTCACCAAGACGCCGGTTATCGCCACGAGTGCCACGCTCTCTGTAGGGAAGAGTTTCGACGCCATCGCTCGCAGTATTGGTTTTGTCGTGGGCGGGAGTACCGCGGAGTACGAGATCGAAGAAGAGTCCACCGATGACGAATTGATCGATCCAGCAAACGTGCAAATGCTAGACGTAGGTTCGCCTTTCGATTTTGCAAACCAAGGAATGCTCTATCTCCCGCGTCACTTGCCCGAGCCGGGTCGAGATGGCCCGGCCTTTGAAGCGCTTACCGAATTAGGCGAA
>RGER01000174.1 GCA_009917815.1 Actinomycetota bacterium | reverse complement strand
CTGATTGAACGCACCGAGGAAGCGCTCAACCGTGCCATTGCCGCTGTGAAGCCGGGGCGGGAGATCAACGTCATTGGGCGAGTGATCGAGGCATATGCCGGTCGATTCGGCTATGGAGTGGTTAGAGACTTCACCGGCCATGGCATTAACACCGCCTTCCATAGCGGGCTGATCGTGCCGCACTTTGATGCCCCGTATCACGACACCGTGATCGAGGAAGGGATGACCTTTACTATCGAACCGATGCTCACACTGGGAAGTATTGATTATGAAATATGGGATGACGGCTGGACGGTAGTCACCAAGGATAGAAAGTGGAGCGCACAATTTGAACACACTCTCCTGGTGCAGGCAGATGGCGCCGAGATATTGACGCTTGCTGGGTCCAGTAGTGGGTCCAGTAGTGGGTCCAGTAATGGGGCAGCTTAAGAGCCGCAGGTGTCGCTCTTTAAGAGGTTTTGAATGGTCGTGAACGAACGTGCGATCACCGCTTGATCTGCGGGGCTTAACACATCAGTAAAGGCCTTTCGCACGCTGGCAACGTGATCCGGGGCCGCCGCCACGATGGCTTGCCACCCTTTCTCGGTCATCACCGCGAAGGCACCGCGCCGATCATCAGGGCACTCTTCTTTGCGAATCAATCCAGCTTGCTCCATCACCTTCATGCGGTGCGAGAGACGGGAACGCGACAGGAGCGCGGCTTGCGCGAGTTCGCTCATCCGCATCCGGCGCTCCGGCGCGTCCGAGAGCTGGGCCAGGACTTCGTAATCGGCCATCGAAAGGTCGTGGCCGTCGAGCGCCTGTTCAAGGAGCTCCAAGAGGCGGCGGCTGGTGAGGATATAGGCCCGCCACGCCTCCATTTCCGCAGGTGAGAGCCAGCGGGGCGGAGCCTGCGTACCCGGCTTACTCATGCCAGAGACCCCCTTGAGAGTAGAAGTTGAATCTTCAACTACTTTACGTTACTTTAGTTGAACATTCAACAAACTATACAACCAGAACAGATGAGGAATATCTATGAGCAACACCATCGCCGCCGGCACCTGGGCCATTGATCCCAGCCACTCTGAAATTTCATTCTCCGTACGCCACCTCATGGTGAGCAAGGTACGTGGGCACTTCACCAAGTTCTCCGGAAACCTTGTCATCGCAGAAGACAACACCAAGTCGAGCGTCACCGCAGAGATCGATGCGTCGAGCATCGACACCCGCGACGAGAACCGCGACAACCACCTTCGCACCAACGAATTCTTCGATATCGACACACATCCAACATGGACCTTCGCCTCAACCGCCGTCCGTACCGGTGGCAAGGGTGGTTACCTCGTAGATGGAAATCTCACCATCAAGGGAGTAACCAAGCCTGTTGTTCTTGACCTCGAAGTTGCTGGTACGAGCACCGATCCTTGGGGTAATACCAAGGCGGGCTTCTCTGCTACCACCGTCATCAACCGCAAAGATTTCGGCGTCGAGTGGAATGCTCCACTTGAGACCGGTGGCGTCTTGGTCGGCGAAGAAGTAACGATCTCACTCGAGATTCAGGCAGCGCTTCAAGCCTAATTTAGCTACCGAAACGGGATCTAGCTTCGGCTAGGTCCCGTTTCTTTTTTCTAAGAAACGTTTCGGGTCGACGCGATTTGGATCATCGGCGCAGATTTTGGATCGAGCCATTTCAAAAGTTCCAATAAAGTTTCTCGCTTTACAGCAATACATCCAGAGAGAGGTTTACCAGTATCCAGATGTAGAAAGATTGCTGCTGCGTGCGCCGAATCTTTTGTTGCAATAGAAATTGCTAAAGAGTAAGAGTCGCGATGATCAATAAGTCTTTCACCTTCCGAAGCGTTCCAGGAACAATTCTTGACGCACTCTTGCCAGGTATCGTCTAAGGGCGAGAGCGGATCGGCAACCCACCATGAGGCACTCGTGGCTCGACGATATTTGAGAGCGGTCGTCGGCTTCTTTTCAAACCCAAAGGCGATGCCAATCGGGAAAGTTCCTAAAGGGGTACTCCCTGTATTGCGCACGCGATCAGCAATATTGACTACGCCTTTACGTGACGTACGAGCCGCAAAGCTGGTGCCTACCTTCACCCATTTGGCACTCCTTAATTCATACCGCGTACCCACCGCTACTCCCGACCCGTCTGCCGTGATGGTGATAACTTGCCGAGTAGCGGTCGGTATCGACTGTGGGGGTACAGGCGTGATGGGAGCGACCATTCCGACGGTGAGCGCGAGCAGGCTCGCCTGAATGATCACCCTCCTAATCTATCCCTCTACTATTCACCTATGTTCTTGGAGAGTGCTCGCCTGCGATTGCGCCCGATGGAACTGGCAGATGAAGAGGCGATGTTTCAATACCACTCTGATCCTGAGGTGGTTCGATACATTCCTTGGTTTCCTCGAGACCGGTCACAAGTTCGGGCTTCCATCGAAAAGATCATGAGCGCCACCCGCCTTGAAGTAGAGGGCGATTACCTCAATCTGGCGGTTACTCTCAAGGACTCCGGTCGGCTGATCGGCCAAGTGAGCATCGAATTCACAAGCGATGTGAATGAGTGTGGAGAGATTGGCTACGTATTCAATCCAGAATTCAGTGGGCAGGGATATGCCACCGAAGCCATCGCCACCATCATCTCCCACGGGTTTGATCTGGTTGAATTCCACCGCGTAATAGCCCGCACTGACCCACGAAATATCGATTCGATCAAAGTGCTCGAAAGACTCGGTTTTCGTCAAGAAGCGCACTTTGTCAGCGAGGAATTCATCAAGGGTGAATGGGTCGATACGCTTATCTTCGCGGTCCTCGATTCCGAATGGGCAGAGCTTCGAAAGAAATGGGATTTGTGTGAGTGAGACCAAAGGTGAGTGAGAATAGCCGCGACAAGTTTGGCTTCACTATCACGCATCAAAGTGATGGCCTGGCGCGCACTGGGATCATCAAGACTCCCCACGGTGAAATAGCCACTCCTGCATTTATCCCAGTAGGAACCAAAGCCACCGTGAAAGCGGTTCTACCGGAGACCATGAAAGATTTGGGCTCTCAAGCCTTGCTGGCAAATGCCTATCATCTCTATCTACAGCCGGGACCTGAGGTCGTCGATGCCGCGGGTGGACTCGGCGCATTTATGAATTGGCCCGGCCCAACTTTTACCGATAGCGGCGGCTTCCAAGTCCTTTCGCTCGGCGTGGGATTCAAGAAAGTGCTCGCAAT
>RGER01000173.1 GCA_009917815.1 Actinomycetota bacterium | reverse complement strand
GCTACTGTGTCCTCCTGGACAGTAGTCCTCTTCCTTGAACCCCTCTTCACCCCTACAACACTGCTCGTGCGAATCTTTTGCCCCAGGAAGCCGCGTACCCGTGGAAGCATCATAGTAATGTCCACAGAACTTCTTGCCACATGTCCAGCACCATGAGCGCCCACATCCTTGGCCCACATGAAAAATATTCTTCTCATCGAGGCCACAGGCAAAAATATAGGCACATGCATTATCCTTCAGAGCCCATCTCCCACACCAGGGACACTCTTTCGCATCCGTAGACATTCTCTTGTCTTCGGATGGGAAAAATTATGTTAGCTGGGCGCGCATTTAGAACGTAGCCTCCGTAGTAAACACCATCTCGGCCTTATCCTTGCCCACTGCAGCCTTCGCGTATGTGGTCACGCGCTTCTCAAAGAAGTTGTCCTTGCCCTCCAAGGAAATACGCTCCATGAAAGGGAACGGATTGGCCGCCGAATACGCCTTCGGATAACCCAGTTGGAGGAGCAGACGATCCGCCACGAATTCAATGTACTGGCTCATCAGCTTCGCATTCATGCCAATCAGCTCGCACGGCAGAGACTTCGTGATGAACTGCTTCTCAATCTTCACGGCCTCGCGGATAATCTTATGAGCCTCCTTCTTACTCAGCTTGTTCGTCAGCTTGGAATACAGGAGGCAGGCAAAGTCCGTGTGAAGACCCTCGTCCCTCGCAATGAACTCATTGCTCACGGTGAGGCCAGGCATGATACCGCGTTGCTTCAGCCAGAAGATGGCGCAGAAGGCACCGCTGAAGAAGATGCCCTCCACCGCAGCAAAGGCGAGAAGACGCGTGGCGAAAGAAGCCTCAGGAGAATCAATCCACTGCAGAGCCCAATCAGCCTTCTTCTCGACACACGGAATCGTCTTGGTAGCACGCAAGAGAGTATCCTTCTCCTTGGAATCCGTGATATACGTGTCAATCAGCAGGGAATACGTCTCCGAATGAACGGCCTCCAGCAGATTCTGGCAACTGTAGAAGAATTTCGCCTCAGGCCACTGTACTTCGCGCATGAACCTGGACGCCAAGTTCTCCATAACAATCCCATCCGAGCCCGCGAAGAATCCGAGAATGTTCTTGATGAAGAATGTCTCACCCTCCGACAGCTTTTCCCAGTCCTTCATGTCCTTGCTCAGATCAATCTCCTCAGGAGTCCAGAAGACGGCCATGTGTTTCTTGTACATCGCCCAGATGTCAGGATGACGAATAGGAAAGATGACAAAGCGATCCTCCGTGGGGTCTAACAAAGGCTCGGGGGTCTGGAAAGAAACAAGGGTCTTCGTGGGTTCTGATGATGCGGGCGTGTCATCTAGAGGCATGGGAGGGGGGAGGACAGGCACAGCCTTGCCCTTCAAGCCGGGGCTCTGAGGCTTTGTGAGCGTCTCCTCCGTCTGTGAGTTCTTCCTGCTTGTGCGCGGTGTGCGAGGACGTGACGTGGGCGCATCGGTGGAGCTCATTTTCTTAGGGACAGATAAAACTTCGGACGAATTCATACTAAGTGGACAGGCCTTTTAGGGGGTGGGACGCACCAATTTTTACCTTTCCAACTGTCAGATGTACATTCCTCCGTGGTTATTGGCGCTTGGCCTGCTGATATTAGTTTGTGCAATGGGAGTAACCGTTGTAAAGTCATTCCGCAAATTGCCAGATGGGTTTGATGACATGGCTTCTGTAGGAGAAGAGAGAGGTGTAAAAGAGGAGATTGTAGATGCGCCTGCTTCTGCTACTCCTGTCCAGCAGATGCAGATGCAGATGCAGACGCAGAATGCTCAGGAGCCTATACCTATTGCCAACGCAGCCTATGTATCTGCGAACTCCTCCGAGGGCCCAGAGTTTGAGAGTTATCTACAACAAATCAAATCTCGCGTATCTAGTACTCCTACACAAGCGAACCTTGATATGATTTCTGGTGGACCTGAAGCCCCCGCGAGTGAAACCCTGGTGCAAGGATATCTCCCCAACCAGGAGCGCATTTTTCCGCACGATACGCTTCCCGAAAGAAAGCCAGTTATGACGGCTAATGTTCCTAATGATATCGGTACAGGGGCGGAGGCTATTCAAAATGGTGCAACGGCCGTTCGTACCGTGAGGGAGAATGTAAGAGAGGATGGTCTGCGGACCCAGGGTTTCCAGAGCGAGTCGGCGATCCAGTACGTGCGTGCTTAGGGCGTATGCCCTTAGGCCGTATGCCTTAGGGCTAGATGCCTTAGGGGCTAGATGCCTTAGTGGAAAATCCCCTAGTGGTCAAACAAGTCCATACACTTGGAAGACACCTCATAGATGCTCACACTCTTCTCAGGCTCCAGGCCAAGAAGCTTCGCCTCCTTTTTCCCAAGGCATATCCGAAGACCATTCGCCGAAAGACGACCCTCGGCCTTCCACTTCTCTATCCACCCACTCATGAGCTCTTCCACGGAAACGTATTTCTTTCCGATAAGAGCCCTAAACGGGCGCTTCAGTTTCCAAGGATGCGTGAAAAAATCTTTTTCCGAAGCAACTTTCTCCGCCTTCCGAGCACTGCGTATCGCAGTGGTTAGATCGTCATAGACACTCTCAAGACGTCCAATTATATTCTGTATGTTTACCTCATCCATACTACTTTATACTTAGCCAAAGTTTAGACCTACCCTGCGAGAATGCTTATAGGGTGGTGAATTTCTGCGATGAATGACCAAGCAGTTTGAGATCCCGTGGAAATATCCACAATCATGTGAGGGGGTAAAAGGAGAAGTGTGCCCGGGCGGAGAATCACATCCACATACGAAATCTGGCTGAGAAGAGGCGTGTCCTGTGTCGTGATAGAATGAAGCATACGTCCTTCCCACCGTGTCGGTAAATACGGTAGAACGGTCGGCAGCATCAAAGATACGCGCGCAGTCCCCTGTGTCGGCATAATCAGCGTCTGGAACGCACTCGTCTTGAATAATCCGCGATGATCAGGCCATAAAGTTGTACGCGCCGTATAGAACCATTTCGTATACGGCGAAGGAAGCAGGCGCGCATACAGATGATGCTGGAACCACGTGGATAACCCGGTTTCCTTCGCCATGAACTGCGCCGTTTCATACGGGAATGTAAAGGTTCGGAGATTTGTCGGCCGATCCAGGAGGGCCTGCAAAGTGGTGCCGCCCATTTTCATCTGGAGAATCGCAGGTCTCTTACGCAACTCGG
>RGER01000172.1 GCA_009917815.1 Actinomycetota bacterium | reverse complement strand
CGACGATTGATCCCGACACCAGCGCAGCTGAAAGAGCAATCTATGAATCTCGCGGAATTGAATTTCTTGATGCTCCAGTCTTTGGAACAAAGGGGGAAGCGCGTGATGGCGGGCTCTGGGTTGTCATCGGAGGCTCAGAAGAGACATATAACAAGAGCCTTACTGTTCTAGAACCAATTAGTGAAACCACCCACTACATGGGCAAGGGCGGCAATGGCGCAAAGATGAAATTAGTTGGAAACCTTCTTGTGGCATCGCAATTAGTTGCAATTGGCGAAGCTCTTACCTTGGCAAAGAGCACCGGATTAGATCTTCGGAAAGTCCTGGAAGTCGCCGCCGTTGCTGACTTCAAGACACCGATTTATGCCGGCGTTGGCGCTGGCGTCATTGCGGGCGATTATGAAGTGAACTTTCCGCTCAAGTTGATGTTGAAGGATGCGCGCCTGATTCAAAAGTTTGCCGAACAATTTGGAATCGCCGCCACATCTGCGCAAGTAACAGAAGATCTCGCAGAAGAGGGTGTCAATAAAGGTCTCGGCGAATTGAATGCCTCCGCCATCGTGAAAGTGCTCTCAGACCGAGTAGGAGTTGATTTAGTTGAGTAAGAAACGCAGCTCTATGTTCAATCCAAAGTCGAAGAAGTGCATCAATATCGCGCTCGATCTTGGCATCTTTGGCGACAAGGGTTTCTCTAAGGGTATTGAAGACCTCAAGGAGGCAATGCCTGCGATCCTTCAGGGAAAACCTGATGTTATTCAGGTAAATCCAGGTGGGTTAAAGATCTTCAATTCATTGAAAAATAAGGCAAACGTCTCTATTGCGCTCCGACTTGATGTCACAAATGTCTATGAGCCACGAGATATTCAATACGCCTGGGACACCATGGATCTCTCCACCATGGAGTTCGCGAATGACTCCCGAGTGGCCTGCGTGGTTTTGAACCTATTGAATCTTGATGAGAACTCACGGCTTCAAGAGCAGTGCATTCAGAATATTCAGATTGTTGCAGCACGCTGTAAGAAATTAGGTATTCCGCTTATGGTGGAACCTCTGGTGATGACAGCTAAACCTGGAGCCGGATCAGCATCAATCGGCGACGTCAACAAGATTGCTGCGCTAGTCCGTCAAGCGGTGGAATTAGGAGCAGATATCATCAAAGTAGATGCAACTTCGCCTATGACAGATTTTGGAGCTGTCGTAGAAATCGCATCCGGCGTTCCTGTTTTGGTACGCGGTGGTGGTCAAGTCACACCGCAAGAATTATTGGAGCGCACTCGAATTGCGATGGATGTTGGAGCTTCTGGAGTGGTCTATGGGAGAAATGTCGTGCAACACCCAACCCCTGCGAAATTCATCAAAGCAATTAGCTCTATAGTCCATGGAAACTCATCAGTTGAAAAGGCGCTTTCTATCTTGGAGAAAAAGTGAACCGAACTATGAAAGCGGCGGTCATTACCGCTGTAAATAAAGTTGAAGTCGTTGACGTTCCTGTGCCTGTGATTGGTCCTCGTGATGTCTTACTCAAGATTAAATCAGCAGGACTGTGCACCTGGGAGCAGCGCATCTACACCGGACAAGCGAAGGCTGATTATCCATTTTTAGGAGGCCATGAAAATGCTGGTGAAATTGCCGCAGTCGGTGAACTTGTAACCAATGTAAAGGTTGGCGATAGAGTCACGATGGGCTCTTCATCATGCGGAAGTTGTCGCGCGTGCCTCCGTGGAGAGGATAAAGGTTGTTCAGAACATTTCCTTAATTTCTCCCTGAAAGGAGGACATTACGGTCCTGGTGGATTTGCTGAATATAAAGTCCATCGTAGCGATGGGGTATTTCCTGTCGGAGATGCGCCTTGGGATGAAGCTGCGCTAGCAGAGCCACTTTCTTGCGCAATTCATGCCGCGCGACTCCTTAATGCGCGCTTGGGTGATACCGCTGTGATTTTCGGAGCAGGGACGATGGGTTTGATGAATCTTATCACGTTAAAGAAATCTGGTTTAAGAGTTGCGGTGGTTGATGTCAATGAATCACGTCTTGCCAAAGCGCGTGAACTTGGCGCAGACCTGACATTTGTTTCTGATGAGAAGATCCGAGAACGTATTAAGACGGCCTTCTTGGGTGGAGTGGATCATGCAATCACCGCATACGGTAGCGATGCTGTAAATCAAGATGCGCTCGATGTACTCAATAATCGCGGCAAGATCTGTCTCTTTGCTTCTGCCCATCCCGTCACACCATTCGCGATTGATCCAAATGTCATGCATAACAAGGAGACTTCAGCTGTAGGAGTAGTGAGCGCCGACCGGCAGGATCATGCGCTGGCGACTGAGATGATTGCTTTTCGTCAGATCAATCTAGCGCCGCTTATTGATCAAGGATTTCCTATTACTGATGCGGCTGAAGCTTTTCACCGCGCAACATCAGCTCCGAGCTATCGGGTAATACTTAATCCTTAATCAATAATTCAGCTCATGGAGCTTATGCATCTGCTCTTTGGTGGCATCATAAAGTTGCGTGTAAATTTCACTCAGAGGTGCATATACCGAGGCTAACGCCGGATTCGGATTGATGGCGCGTGGAGCGCCTTGCCAGATGCGAATCTGCTCTGGATCTGAGACAAGTCCAACCGCGATACCGGCCAAAAGCGCATCACCATAAGAAGCGCCAAAAGTGAGTGGGGCTACTTCTTGAGGAATTCCCGAGATGTCGCTGACCGCTTGGAGCCAAATCTCATTTTTAGTTCCACCACCGACCGATTTAATGGTGTGTGGTCGAGCGCCAATCTTGGTGAAGAGGTCAACATGTTGTTTCACGCCATGCCCCATACCTTCCAGAGTTGCTCTAAATAGGTGTCCTCTCGAGTGAGTGAGACTCAATCCAAAGATCATCCCTTTAGCACGAGGATCCATAACAGGAGTTCTCTCGCCACTGAAATAAGGAAGTACGAGAACTCCTTCTGAACCAGGAGTGGTGGCTCTGGCTTCTTCAACTAAGGCCGAATATGCAGAAGCGCCACTTGATTCCTCGATAGCAATCAAATCGCGTGCAAAGTTATCCCGGAACCAACGCGTTAAAGAACCGCTCGTCGCCATTCCCGCGAGCAGACACCAGGTATCAGGAAATAGATATGGGCCAGCCCATAATCTTTTCTCTCTCGCCTTATTGTTGTCAGTTACTTGAATCATGAAGATAGTAGAGCCGTACATCATCATCATTTCGCCCGGTTTAGTAACACCGACGCTGAGCGCTTCAGCTCCTGCATCAATAGTTCC
>RGER01000171.1 GCA_009917815.1 Actinomycetota bacterium | reverse complement strand
ATCACAGACCTAGTGTTCAAAACATCACTTGGCATATTTCTCACAGTATACTTCTATCTGAATGGTTCACCTGTAATCGACGGATGGGATGAGTTATTCATATCTTTCGGTGGAGGCCTTCTGATATTCGACGCATGGTATAATACCTTTCCGAAGATATTACGCCTATACGGATACTATTTCAATCCATACACCTTCTATTTCTCTGACCAGCCAGAAAAGAAAGTAGGGCGAGAATATTAGAATGCGCCCGTTCCCCCTTACAATAGTGTTATCATTCGTAGGCCTCTTTATATTTATATACGTGGTGCGTAAGTTGGAAGAACATAGGACGAAAAGGCGTTATGTGGAAACCTTCGGAACTTCTCCTGGGACAATGACACAACTCTCAACATCCCATGTCCCTACGAGCGAAGACCTCTACTTCTATAATAACGTACATCCCAAAATCGTGCGTAGAGAGATTGCGAATATGACAGATGGGGACCCCGGTGAGCTACGGCCTTGGATTTTCCCTTGGTATGGCCGTGGGGTTACTCTTATCGCGCAATGAAAATTTGACACTCGCGCTGCCAATATACCAACAACACATGGAGCCCGTGAAACCATTCTTGAAATGGGTTGGAGGTAAGACACAGATTATCAAGGAGGTAATCGGTCTCTTCCCTACAGAAATAAATAACTACTACGAGCCCTTTGTAGGCGGTGGTAGTGTTCTTCTCGCACTTCTTTCGAGTGTTCAACAGGGTACAATACAAGTATCAGGTCACATATTTGCGAGTGACTTGAATCTGAACCTTATCGCCCTATACGAGAATGTCCAAAAGGACGTGGAAGCTCTTATAACGGCTGTTCGCGCGTTGACGACCGAGTTCGCCACATGTACTGGGACAGTCGTCAATCGCGCGCCAAGCACTTTGGCGGAAGCGAGGACATCGCGCGAATCCTACTATTATTGGATACGGGCACGCTTCAACGCACTGGCCGCAGGTGAGCGCTCCACTGTAGCCGCCTCCGCCATGTTCTTGTTCCTGAACAAAACCTGCTTCCGTGGTCTCTGGCGTGAAGGCCCCAACGGCTTCAATGTGCCCTATGGCAACTATAAGAATCCGAGTGTTATCGATGAAACTCATATCAGAGCGGTCTCCGACCTGATAAAAGATGTAGTATTTGTCTGCGAGCCCTTCACCGATTGCCTGTCCACTTGTAACGCCGGCGACTTTACCTATCTTGACCCGCCCTACGCCCCAGAGAATGATACCTCGTTTGTAGACTATGTTGCGGGTGGATTCTCACTAGAAAAACACACGCGCCTGTTTGAGCTCTGTAGAGAGTTACGCCAGAAGGGTGTGGAGCTCGTTATGAGTAACGCGGATGTGGACGTTGTGAAGAACGCTTTCCCTACGGAGGAGTTCGACGTGAAAAAAATCTCTTGTCGTCGCGCCATTAACTCTGTTGCGCCTTCTTCGCGGACGATGGAGTTGCTGGTTAAGAGTAGGCCTTTATAGGCGCTTTAAAACTGTATGAGCCAATCTCCGCCAGACTTCATTCTTCGTTGCTTGTCCATACCGACTAAATAGTTGTAATGTAGAAGCATCGCATTCTCTTTTTTAGTAGGGTCTACCCGAAAGCGCGATACAAACTGCCCATTCGCATATAATCCTCTTGGAAGGGTTCCCCAGACAACATTTTCCTGTTTCAACATCCTATTTACAAATACCTGGTCTTCAGGCTTCTCCTTCCATATCGCCATCGTTTCCGTGTTCACACGAAATATAGTAGGAGAAATGCTATGAGACCAGGCAATGAATCCGGTACACCCATTCGGGCAAGGGCAACCACTACAATCTGCTACACTCCCTTCGTCGCATTGTAGGAAAAGCTTTTCGGGCCCCGTGTTCAACCTGGTCACGATGTCTGGAACGAAATCATTATAGACGGCTATGTCTCCATCCATATATATACCGTGCTTTATAGCGGGATTCGTCACGAACTCTGTGAGAAGTTCGACTTTCTTCCTATTTAGCCGCTGGAAATGGGTTGTTCCGAATGGGCTTATATCTGGACCGGTCTCGGGAAGAAAGCTGGATGCCTTTACACAGTCAATACTCTGTATCTGAAAAAAACGAAATGAGGAGGCGTCGGCGCAGACTACACAGAGTTTCCACGGGACCTTGGCACGCTTCAAATGCTCTACCAAGTTCAGTGTGAAATACTTGTATCCATTGTTCGTGAGAGTAAATACAAAAATACCTTCTAGGCTAATGAATCGCCCTATAGGCGATGACATCTTCGTATACTATCGCGCAGTCTTTTATATGGATGAGGAGGGACGCGTTCATTAGTAGTATCCGTGCGTGAGAGGATTGGAATAGCCGCGCCGAATGGCGGATGTGCGCGAAGACATGCGGGCTGCCCGCTCGCGTATTAGCCGCTGCCTCTCCACATTGAGCTGGTTCACCGCCACTTTTGTCCCCGTCTCAAAGCCCTTCGAGCCCTTTGCGAAGTAGGCACCCATTTGCTCAGCCGAGGATACTACATAGGGCTGGCAGTTTCACTTCAATTTTCACCCGAGGTGAATGGGAACCAGGCTCTTCATGAACCCCTTCCGCAGATAGAAGGCGCGCGAAGTGGAGCCATGGCCCGCACCCTTTGTCCTATTCTGTAGGAGGGCGCCCGTGGCCCCAGTGAGCGTTCCGTCCAGCAAGAACTTCTGCCGGATGGCGTCGTAGTCTGCGCGCAGGGCCGCCGCGATTTCCGGGTGGTCTGTGAGCCGAAATGTGAAGGGCTCCAAGAAGGTGATATTCTCCCCGTCACGCTGGTAGGGGACCACCAGCATCGTGCTCATCTTTTTCCCGGGGCGCGATGCCTCGAACTCGCTTTCGCGCAAGTTGTCTGTAGACAGCATACAGACGGCCATCGTCTCCTTGGGCACAAGGACCCCTTTTGAGTTGCGAATGACCGGATAGACTTTCAGCTCGCCGTCTGTGCAGTCGAGGGAGTTGGAGGTGTGGGGAATGCCCGTCAGAGTCTCCAGTAAGAGACCCTGTGCGCCCTTGTTCGCCACAATAGGGCTGTGGATGGGCTTGCCAATCGTCTGAATGACACGCTGGGTGAGCTCGGCGATGGTCATCGTAATGGTGGGCATGGGGGTTGTTATAGGGGTTGTTATGAGTGCCTATCAATTTTACCGCGATGTGCTGAAGTTAAGTACCCCCTTTAGGGGTACTTATTTTGTGCATACATCGCTACTGTAGGCATGTGCCAAAG
>RGER01000018.1 GCA_009917815.1 Actinomycetota bacterium | reverse complement strand
TATTGCCGCAGCGCAGTCAGAATCCAATTGCGGTGAATGAATATGTGCTTACTCATGCAGGAGCTGCAAAATGGCTTGAGAGACTCAGCCTTTTCAATGTCTATGGCTCGCCGTGGTTTAGCGCGATTTATCTATTGCTCTTTATCTCATTGATCGGGTGCGTCGTGCCGCGCATGCTCATCCATATTCGAGCACTGAGAGCCAAGCCACCAAAGACTCCTCAGAATCTAGATCGACTTACTTTTCCAAGAAGCACAGAGAGTTCTGCTCGCCCAGATGAAATCCTTGACCACGCCCAAAACTGGTTTAGGAAGCATCACTTTCGCTGGGAAAGAGAGAGTGATGCCGTTTCTGCCGAGAAAGGATATTTGCGGGAGAGCGGAAATGTACTTTTTCATCTCTCGCTCATTCTCTTCTTAGTCGCCATGGGTATTGCTTCGGCTCAGGGGGCTAAGGGCGAAGCAATTGTTGTTGAAGGAGAGACTTTCACGAATAGTGCAACTTCATATGACAACCTCAGCAATGGCAGTAAATTCGATCTGAGAAATTTAGTGCCCTTTACTCTCAAAATCGATCGATTTGTACCTACGTATGACTTGGCAACAGGAGCGCCGTTAGATTACAAACTCTTTGTTACTGCTCGTGATTCGGGTGGGGCCGCCAAGAAGGAACTCATCCAAGTTAATCACCCCTTAAGTTTTGGCTCGACAAACATTTATTTGCAAGCAAACGGATATGCACCAGTAGTTACAGTGAAAGATGGTGCTGGAAATATTGTGCTAGATGGGCCGGTGGTATTTCTGCCACAAGATGCCAACCTCACATCTACCGGAGCAATCAAACTTCCCGACGCGGCACCTACCCAGTTGGGCTTCGTTGGCACCTTTCTACCGACGGCAACGATGGATAAAGTCCGCGGAGGCTTCTCCACATTTCCAGACGCGGTAGAGCCTCGACTTCTCCTCTCCGCGTGGACGGGTGACCTTGGTTTAGATAAGGGCCTCCCACAATCTGTCTACCGACTCGACACCACCAAGATGAAGCGCATTGGTCTCAAGCAACTCGCAGTAGGCCAGAGTTGGACCCTTCCTGATGGCGTGGGTTCCATCACTTTTCAGGGGTGGGAACGTTGGGTGAATTTGCAGGTGGTGCGAGATCCTGGCAAAGAAATTGCGCTTGCCGGCGGCGTACTCGCCATCCTGGGGCTCTTGGCGACACTCTTTGTGAAACGTCGACGTATCTGGGTCCGTGCGCGTCGTAATGAAGATGGCGCTACGGTTCTCTCTATCGCTGGCTTAACCCGTCAGGAGTACGAGGGTTTTGAAGCAGAGATGAACGATTTCTGGAATGCGCTTACCGCTGGGGGAGAAGATCAGTGACAAGTACTAATTGGGCCTACGCAAGTAACTACCTGGTTTACTCGGCGATGGTTGTTTACACGCTCGCAATGTTCTCCGCGGCTCTCGAAGTAGCAATGAATGTGAAGGGGGCGAAAGTACTCGTCACTCCCGCGGGGGAAGGTGCCCCCAGCCCCGACGATGCAAAGAGTGAACGCTGGGGCCGTATAGCGATCGCGTTGACATCTCTTGCCTTCGTTCTTCATCTTGTAGCCGTCATTGCTCGAGGAATTTCTGCACATCGCGTTCCATGGGGAAACATGTACGAATTTTCCACAACTGGGTCGGTAGCGGTCACCGGAATGTTTCTACTCCTGCTTCGTCGCCACTCACTCCGCTGGCTTACGTTGCTAGTCACTTTCGCCGTGCTCATGACCCTTGGAACTGCAATCACGTTGCTCTATCGTCCTAGCGCGCCATTGGTACCGGCATTAAAGTCAACGTGGCTCGTGATCCACGTTTCCGCGGCCGTGATTTCTGGCGGCGTGTTCTTGCTCGCCAATGCAGTGGCGGCTGCTTATCTCTATATGGATCGCGTGGAATCCCGCGGCCCTCGCCCGGCATGGGCGCTCAAGATTCCATCCCTTGAAGCGCTCGACCGACTCTGTTACCGATTGGTCGCATTCGTCTTCCCGCTCTGGACATTTGCGGTGATTGCTGGCGCCATCTGGGCCGAATCTGCCTGGGGAAGATATTGGGGTTGGGACCCTAAGGAGACCTGGGCCTTCATCACGTGGGTTGCCTATGCGGCCTACCTGCACGCCCGCGCTACCGCTGGCTGGAAGGGTCGCCGAGCTGCCTGGCTCTGCCTCATCGCCGGCTCCTCCTTCCTCTTTAATTACGTGTATGTCAACGTGTGGGGCACCGGAAAACATACATATTCCGGACTCTAGTTCGAGATCCTCTCCACCGTTGCCCACTACGAAGTAGAGTAAATGGACGGCAAAAATAGGGGATATCAATGGATGCAGCGCAATTTGAACAGATGAAATCGGGCAACGGCTTTATCGGTGCTTTAGACCAAAGCGGTGGCAGTACCCCGAAAGCGCTCAGCCTTTACGGGCTCGATGAGAGTTCATATTCGAACGAAGCCGAAATGTTTGATCGCGTTCACGAGATGCGTACCCGCATTATCAAGAGTCCCTCCCTTAACTCTTCGCGCGTGATCGGGGTCATTCTCTTCGAGATGACCATGGACCGATCCATTGATGGAATTGGGACTGCAGAATTTCTTTGGCAGAAAAAAGGAATAGTTCCCTTCCTCAAAGTAGATAACGGTTTGGCTACCGAAGAAAATGGCGTTCAGCTCATGAAGCCGATACCCGAGCTCGATGCCAGGATTAAGAGTGCACTTTCGCATGGAGTTTTTGGAACCAAGATGCGTTCTGTAATTAAGCAAGCAGACGAAGCCGGAATTAAGGCGATTGTTGCGCAGCAATTTGCACTGGGAGCGCAAATTCGATCGGGTGGGCTCATTCCAATTATTGAACCTGAAGTTGATATCAATTGCCCCAATAAAGCTCAAGCCGAGGGAATTTTACGCACCGAAATTTTGGCACATCTTGATGCACTAGAAGAAAATCAAGAGGTCATGCTTAAGCTAACGCTTCCAGATACCCCCGACTTTTACGCGCCACTGGTGAAGCATGCGCGCGTTCTTCGAGTTGTCGCACTCTCCGGTGGCTACTCCCGTGAGGTTGCTAACGAGATGTTGTCCAAGAATGCTGGAGTGATTGCAAGTTTCTCGCGTGCTTTAACCGAAGGGCTCTCTGCCCAGCAGAGTGATGCCGAATTTGATGCAACTTTGAATTCAGCTGTGCAGTCAATTTACAACGCTTCAATTAAGTAAACGTAGAGCGAGTCTTTTAGAGCGATCCCAAGAAATCGGGATTATCGTCCGGCGGGAGAATGCGTGGGCGACGGCTTCGTAGTTGTCGTGGCCTACCGGCGATAAGCCAGGCTAGGGATCCGACAAGTTGGAAGACAATAATTAGCACGAGCCATGCCCACTTCGGAAGATTACGAATTCGCTCCTGATCGCTTTGGGCGCAATCAAGTAACGCATAGATCGTTAATCCAAGGGATAAGAGAATGGGCAGGACACGTAGCATGTTCTTATCTTACGAACTTATGCACTTACCGCTAACCCAAAAGCGAGGAATACGGAAAAGGCGAGTTGAGTCTTGCTTGTAGCGGCTAAGACCGGGAGCAATTCCATATCTCGAGCGCCGGCCCTCACTGCTCTCAACGGTTCGATCACAAAGATGCCAGCTGTGAGCGCAATGACCGCCCCTGCGCGCCACCCCGCAAGGAGTGCAACGGAGAGAAATGAGATGAAGATGGCGGCCTGATAGAGGGCTCTGGCTTTTGGATCACCAATGCGCACGGCCAAAGTCATTTTGCCTACGTGGGCATCGCGCGGAAGGTCACGTAAGTTATTGGTGAGCAGGAGAGCACATGCCAAGCTCCCCATTGGAATTGCCGCGATAAAACTGATTGCGTCGAGACGCTCAGTCTGAACGAAGTAGGTTCCTACGACGGCGATGAAGCCGAAGAAGATAAAGACACTCACCTCACCCCAACCGCTATATCCATATGGCCGTTTACCACCGGTGTAACCCCAAGCCGCAAGGATCGAGATAGCGCCAACCAGGATCAGCCAAGGAGTAGTGAGCAAGGCGAGCCAAAGACCTGCAAGGGCGCCGATGAAGAAGAAGAGAAAGGCTGCAGTGCGCACGTGTGTCGCGGTGACTTTGCCACTGCCCACGAGCCGAAGTGGTCCTACTCGTTTGCTATCACTTCCGCGGATTCCGTCGCTGTAATCATTTGCAAAGTTGACGCCGATTTGAAGTGCAAGCGCAACTACAAGAGCCAGAACTGCCCGGCCGGGGAGAACTTGCGGTGCAGCAGCGCCTGTTCCTACTAACACAGGAGCGATAGCTGCGGGCAAGGTACGCGGACGTGATCCTAGAATCCACAGTTTTGCTTGTGACATTTTCAGATCCTAAATCTCTTCGGTAAGTGGCAGAGTCTTGAGGGTATCGCGATCTGGTTTGCCGATTCCACGCAGGGGCAACTCGGCAAGGAGAATAAGTGCACGCGGGGCAGAGGATCGAGGGAAGCGCTCCGCCACGTGATCACGTATGGAGCTCAAAGTAATTGATTTGCCCCCCGCCACTGCACAGACGACCTCGTCGCCCCACTCAGCGCTTTTGCGCGTGAACAGATGTACGTCTATTACGCCGGGCATACTCCGTATTCTTTCTTCGATTGCTCCAAGGAGGATCTTTTGCCCACCAGAAATTACGATGTCATCTGCCCGACCCAGAATTTCGAGCAATCCATCTTCGCGCCATTGACCAATATCTTGAGTGAGAAATCCGCCGTCTTGAAATCCGGTTGAATCATGTAAATATCCGAGCGCGACTTGTGGACCACTGAGAAATATTTGTTGCGCGCTATCAAGGAGTATCTTCACGCCAGTAAGGGGCCTTCCGTTATAAACACAGCCACCCGCGGTTTCACTCATCCCGTATGTAGTGATCGCTTTTATCCCCGCAGCTCGGGCCTCTTCAATTAATTTCACGTCGCTGGGACCGCCGCCTACCAGCACTGCTTTGGCATTTTTTAGAGGAGCTAATGTTTCGTCGCCTCGAAGCGCACGGAAGAGTTGTGTGGGCACGACTGCTTGATACTCCCCGTTCTCGGAAAGTGGCGAATTGAGAAGTAAAGAGCGAACGAGGACCATCAGGCCAGCGATGTGGGTCAGTGGTAAGCGCAGCGCCCATCGCTCACCTGGTTGTGCATCTAAGTAGGCATGGGTTGCATTCGCACTCGCGAGCAAGGTGCTCGCGCTATGCAAGACGTATTTAACGCTTCCAGTGCTGCCGCTAGTAGCCACCACTAGCGCCACTTCACGCGACACCTGCAGGGGATCGGTGGGCCACGAGGCCTCTTCGAGTACAAGGAGTGGGGGGCCGGCGTCGAAGAGGGCAGATTTGAGCGCAGTAGTGATCTCGGCCAGTTGGTGTGGCGCGAAGATCACAACTTCCCGAAGAGACGACTGGGCACTCACGCCTCTAGGCTATCTCTCGTGAGTAAGCCAATTAAGCGCACCAGCGTGAGCCGTGAAATTCCTTCTTGGGTCTCCGAGGGAGATTTCACCGATATCACCTATGAAGTTGCCGAAGGTATGGCGAAAATTACGATTAACCGCCCTGAGGTCCATAACGCCTTCCGCCCCCAGACGCTCTTTGAATTGGCCGAGGCTTTCAATATGGCCAGAGATGACGACTCGGTCGGAGTCATCATTTTCACTGGTGCCGGCAACGAGGCTTTCTGCTCTGGTGGCGATATCCGCATCCGCGGCAATGATGGCTATCTGGGAGAGGACAAACTTTCCAAGAAAGGTGTGGGTCGACTCAACGTTCTTGATCTTCAAATTCAAATTCGCCGCACACCAAAACCAGTTGTGGCGATGGTAGCTGGATGGGTTATTGGCGGTGGACATGTGCTGCATGTCGTCTGTGACCTCACCATCGCGGCCGATAACGCAAAGTTTGGACAAACTGGTCCAATGGTCGGTTCCTTCGACGGCGGGTTCGGTTCCGGATTGCTCGCCCGTCATGTGGGGCAGAAGAAGGCTCGCGAAATTTGGTTCCTCTGCCGTCAATACGATGCGCAAGAGACGCCGCAGATGATGGTTTGGCTGGCGTTCAGCAACTCGCTGGTGATGCCACATTGCTCTTCTACTTAACTGAAGAAGGACAAGAGGGACGCGATGCCTACAAGGAGAAGCGCGAACCACGATTTGATCGTTTTCCTCGACGTCCGTGAACCTTCCATCTCTCGCTGAACTCTCTGATTCGCTTCGTGTTGTATCGATACCGCTCAAGCAGAAGTTCCGAGGGATCACTACGCGCGAGTCCGCACTCTTTGAAGGACCATTCGGTTGGGGTGAGTTCTCGCCATTCCTGGAATATGGCGTAGAGGAATCGAGCAGGTGGTTAGCGGCGGGTATCGAATCCGCCTACGTGGGTTGGCCAGCGCCCAAGCGAGAAGTGATCGAGATCAATGCCACTATTCCTGACGGAACCCCTGAAGAGGCCATTGCAGCACTCTCATTCTTTCAAGGATGTCGGACTGCAAAAATAAAAGTGGCTGGCACGCATAGTTCGCTCGATAAGGATCGACTTGTTGCAGTGGAAAGAGTTCTTGGTGACTCTGGAAAAATACGAATCGATGCCAATGGGTGCTGGAGCGTTGCTGAAGCGTTGAAACAGATCACTGCTTTTTATGAAGTGCTCGGCAATACTCTTGAATACGTCGAGCAACCATGCGCCACCGTGAGCGAAATCGCAGAGGTACACGAGAAGCTCTTAGTGCCAGTGCCCTTAGCTATTGATGAAGGAATACGCAAAGAGGGCTATACGCGCGATCTCTCCGATATAGCCGATGTGGCGATTCTCAAAGTTGCTCCAATGGGGGGAGTGAAGAACGCGCTGCACATCGCCCAACAGCTTGATATGCCGATCGTGGTCTCCAGCGCGCTCGAAACGAGTATTGGAATGCGTGCGGGCTTGGCATTAGCCGCAGCAGTCCCCAACCTTCTCGGTGCTTGCGGCTTGGGCACCGTTGATCTGCTCGGCGGGGATGTTATTTCGCACTCGCTCATCGCTGAAGAGGGCGCCGTCAGAGTTCGTGATGTGGCGCCTTCACTGGAATTGCTAGATCGCTGGGCCGCGCCAGATCGCACCCAGTGGTGGCAAAATCGGCTCACCATGACTTATCAATTTCTGGACCGTCGATGAACGACTCAACTTTGCAAGCCGAAGCGCTCGCAGAAGCGCTCTATTCGGCCGGTGTGCGAGATGTAGTTATTGCACCGGGATCTCGTAGCGCGCCGTTGGCCTTGGCATTGGCCCGACGTGATCAATTCAAGCGCCACATTCATATTGATGAACGTTCGGCTGGTTTTGTTGCATTAGGAATCAGCAAAGCGACCAGTCGTCCTGTTGCCACCGTCTGCACGAGCGGCACTGCGACTGCTAATTTTTATCCTGCTCTACTGGAAGCATCACATAGTGACGTTCCATTGATAGTGATTACTGCAGACCGTCCCAGCGAATTGCAGGGGATTGGTGCTAATCAGACAACCAATCAAAGTGCGCTTTATGGCTCGGCTCTACGCCACTTCTTGGAGATAGAAGCCGGAGCCTCTCTTGCCTGGATCGATCGCTTCCACAACGCGGTTGATGGCTTGAACGGCCCGATGCATATAAATATCGCATTCCGTGAGCCACTTCTGCCCGAAGGCGAAGTGCTTTCTCAAGTGATCCCAGTAAGTGAAGCGAGCGCACAGGCCGAGAAGCAGCCATCGGCGCTCTCCGAGTTAGGCATCACTTCGGGTCAACGTGGGGTGGTGGTGGTCGGACACGGATTAGGATCTTTCTCTCGCCAGGAAATTTCAGCATGGGCCACGCGACTGGGTTGGCCGGTAGTTGCCGAAGATCCGCTGAGTCATTCAGGGGCTATCCAACATGCTTCGTTACTCGTTGGCACAACATTTGCAAGTGAAAAGTTGCAACCTGAAGTGGCTTTAGTCATCGGAAAGATTGGACTGTCGAGGTCCGTCATGGCAATGCTCACTCGCACGTCGCGAGTGATTGGAATTGATTCTCATCATGAGGTGTCGAATCCCTTACGTAAAAATAGCGTGCAACTAGCGGTGCTTCCGCACGTTGATGTTGATGCTGACCCCGAGTGGCTGCAGGCTTGGCATCAAGCGAGCGAAAAAGCTGCCGCCGCTCTTGCTCTGCCCGTGTGGTCCGAGCAGAACTTGGCGGCTCATTTCGCTCGATCACTTCCGAACGGCAGCGCGCTCTTCATTGGATCGAGTCGTCCCATTCGCGATATTGAAGCCTTCGCAGCCCCTCGCGGCGATATCGAGGTATTTGGAAACCGCGGGCTAGCCGGAATTGACGGCAATATGTCGACCGCTATCGGCATCTCTCGAGTAACGCCAGGAAGAACTTTTGCGTATCTTGGGGATATTGCTTTCTTACACGATGTAAATGCCCTGATGAACGATGCCCCGAATCTCACTGTGGTCGTTGTCGATAACAATGGTGGCGGCATTTTCTCTACTTTGCCTCAACGCGGAGTTGAACATTTCGAAGAAGTGTTTGGAACCCCACATAATCGCGATCTCACAGCGATTGCCGCTGGCTTTGGGGTTCATGTCACTCGGGTAGAGAGTATTCAAGAATTTGAGCAAGCGCTTTCTCAAGAGCACGCTACTCTTAATGTCATCATCGCAGCGATGCCGAGTAGAGATACAAGTGCAGATTCGCTCAAGAGCGCGTTGGCTCTGATTGAGAAGGCGTTACAAGGATGAGTCGATCCTTTCTCTTCCTACATGGATGGCGAAACCTGCGTCCGGCTGGCCATTGGCAGTATCAAAGTGTCATGAACCTACGAACCAAGGGAGAGAGCGTTGAGTATCCGGCCATGCCGTTACCTGATACTCCGCAACTCGAAGATTGGCTGAGAGTTTTTGAAACTTCGTGGACGCGAATGGAGGGTGAGCGCGTTGTTGTAGCGCATTCACTTGGGACCACGCTCTGGTTTCATGCAGCTGCCCGCGGCTTTGTTGCGGATCGAGTGCTCCTGGTTGCACCTGCCGGTCCCACGTTTTTGCAAGGGGAGAAACTTGTTTCATCATTCGCTTCTCTACCCACAAAACTTGCCGATCCGAAATGGCGAGTGGTGTGTAGTGACCTAGATCCCTTTTGTATTGAAGGAGCAGTAAATTGGTTAGCACCGGAAGATCACGATGTGATTCCGGGTGGCGGACATTTGGCACTCTCTGATGGTTATGGGGATTGGCCATCACTTGTGCAATGGTGCGATAAACCAGAAACCAGAATTGTGGGTCGTTAAAACTCGAGCGCATCTCGCATCGGGACAAGCTTTGCTTGGCTCTCGGCAAGTTCATCTTGTGGAACGGAACCGGCGACAATCCCACATCCGGCAAAGAGGCGAACCTTTCGGGCATCCTTCGCGTCGATCTCGGCGCACCTTAAAGCGATGCCCCACTCGCCATCACCGCGTGCATCAATCCAGCCGACTGGTCCGGAGTAGCGCCCGCGCTTCATCACTTCATATTCGTTGATTAGTTTCATCGCCTTCTCGCGAGGCGTACCGCACACTGCCGCTGTGGGATGAAGAGCGTCGACTAGCGAGAGTGCGTTAGTTACTGCCATAGAGTCAGAAACAACTCCTGTGACATCGGTGGCTAAGTGCATCACATTAGCTAAGTGCAAGACGAATGGTGCATCCGGAACGTTGATCGAAGAGCAAAAGGGTTCAAGCGCATCGGCCACAGAGCGCACCGCATAGTCGTGCTCTTCCAAATCTTTTGAAGAACGTGCCAATGAGGCAGCTAGCGCTAAATCTCTCTGGTCATCGCCAGTACGACGAATGGTGCCAGCAAGAACGCGAGATGTGACTAGACCCTTAGTGAGGCGAACCAATAATTCGGGGGTGGCACCTACTAATCCATCTACGGCGAAGACCCATGTATTTGGATACTTTTCTACAAGTCTCTCCATGACAACACGCGCATCTATTGGTTCGACCGCACTTGCAGTGATGTCGCGCGCAAGTACCACTTTTTCTAATTCTCCGGAAGTGATGCGCGCAATCGCATGCCCTACCGCATCCTCCCATTCACCTGCCGAGAGGCTGCCCTCGCCCCACGAAAGCGGTGAACCTTTTCTTACAGGTCGCAACTCATGATTGAGCGGCGCAGGTGCACCAATTCGCGTTATCCACGATGTTTTTCCGCGTTTGCCCACAACTACTCGCGGAATAATAAAAACTGAGTCTTCGGCTGCATCAAATGAGAATGATCCGAATGCAATCGGTCCGCTACCAGGGACTCGAATATGATCGTTGATCCGAAAGCCCTTAAGTTGTTCTCTCCACCACTGCGCCGCATCTTCAAATCGGGTCGGCCCAGAGAAGTGTGCCTTTGCATACTCGCCGTATCCAATAATTCCTTCACCGTTACGTACCCATGTCAGGGGAGCAGAGTCTGGGAGCAGAGCAATGAGTTCGCCGGTACCTTCGAAAACGAGGCTTTCGACGTCGACGCGAGAAAGTGGTGCATCCATATTGATTACTTTGCGCGCAACCTAGCTAGCACTGCCCAAATTCCAGGGAGCAGCGTTCCAGCTAAAGCAATTTTGATTCCTTCAACTCCAAGAAATTTCACACAACCATTGTAGAAAGCATCACCTAGACCCATGTGATAACTGGCCGCCAGCATCAAAACTCCAGGGATAAAGATAAGTACTTCGCCAATAAGCATCTGAAGTAAAGCGGTGGGAACTTTGCTATCCCACTTGCGCTCTGCCAAGTAGCCAACTGCACACGATGCGAGCAACATTCCGAAGAGATAACCGCCCGTTGGCCCAAAGAGCGCTGCGAAACCACTATTTCCTTGACTAAAGATCGGTGCGCCCAGCGCTCCGATGAGTAAGTAGGCGCCAAGAGTGGAGACGCCGAGGGCATAGCCGTAGGAGGTGCTGATGAGGAGCATGCCCAGCGTCTGACCCGTGATCGGCACTGGCCAACCTGCAGGCTGGATCGCCACCTGTGCCATCGCTGACATAAAGCCCACCCCGACGGTGATGAAGAGCGTATTTGTCAGGCTCCGCGAGAGGTGTGCGGTGCGTGGGGTGAGTGCCAAGCGGAGTGGATGGGCAAGAGTGGTCATTCTTCCTCCGTGATAAATGTGAGCGCGAACCTATGAGAGCGTAGCCGACTGGCAGCAGATGAGTCGGATAGGGGATGATTACCTTATGAGTCGCGCCCACCTAGATAAATCACCCAATGAAGTGGCGTCGATGTTTGATCAGGTGGCTAAGGCCTATGACATCACCAATGACGTGCTCTCACTCGGCCAAACTCGTAGATGGCGCAAGGTAGTTCAAGGCGCAATCGCGCCGAAGCCGGGCGAATACATTCTGGATCTCGCTGCCGGAACTGGATCATCATCGCTGCCTCTTGCATTGGCTGGCGCCACCGTGATTCCGTGTGATTTCTCGATCGGAATGTTGGAAGTGGGCAAGAAGCGTCAGCGTGGCTCGGCGATTGAGTGGGGATTTACGGCGGGCGATGCCCTCAAGTTACCTTTCGCCGATGAGTCATTTGATGTTGTCACCATTTCATTTGGCCTTCGAAACGTTTCACATGTGGATATTGCCCTCAAAGAAATGTTGCGCGTAACGAAGAGAGGTGGACGTTTGGTGGTCTGTGAGTTTTCGCACCCTACCTGGCGCCCATTTCATACTCTCTACAACGAATACCTCATGAAGGCATTGCCTTCTATCGCGCGCAAGACCTCATCCAATCCAGACGCCTACGTGTACCTTGCAGAATCAATTCGTGCATGGCCGTATCAACATGAATTGGCCGATCAAATTGAAGATGCTGGATGGGAGAGCGCACAATGGCGCGATCTCACTGGTGGGATTGTGGCGATCCATCGGGCAACTCGACCTGCAGAAGGCCCAAGAAACCAATAGATTTCTCTCACCAATGGCAAGGAGCACTATGAGCAAGCCAGAAAACGATGCCGACGTCATCGTTGTTGGCGCAGGTCCGGGAGGGTCAGCGACGGCTGCTCATTTAGCGCGCGCGGGCATCAAGACCTTGCTTCTTGAAAAAACAGAGTTTCCTCGTGAAAAAGTGTGTGGTGACGGCCTCACCCCACGAGCGGTTAAAGAATTGTTGGCTCTCGATATTGATCTCACGACGCGGGGTTGGATCAAAAACAAAGGCTTACGGATTATTGGTGGGGGCCATCGATTAGAACTTCCCTGGCCGGAGCTTTCAGTTTTTCCGGATTATGGCCTGGTGCGTACGCGCGCCGACCTCGATCAGATTCTGGCGCAGCGAGCGGCCGCGTTAGGCGCAGATCTCCATGAATCGACCGCCGTGACCGGTCCAGTGATGGAGCAGGATCGAATCGTGGGCGTCACCACCAAGAATTCCGCCGGGGAGGAACGCACCCTTAGGGCGCCCATCGTGGTGGCCGCCGATGGAAACTCATCGCGCCTCTCCCTCGCCATGGGACTTACCAAACGCGATGATCGCCCCCTGGGAGTGGCGGTGCGCACCTACTTCCGTTCACCGCGGCATGAGGACGATTGGCTGGAATCCTGGCTAGAACTCTGGGATCAGGATCGCCTCCTGCCCGGATATGGATGGGTCTTTGGGGTGGGCGATGGCACCAGCAATGTGGGGCTCGGCATTTTGAACTCCTCCCCGGCCTTTGCCAACGTGGATTACCGCGCTCTTTTGATGCGCTGGGCGGCCTCCATGCCAAAGGAGTGGGGCTATGTGGCCGAGGAGATGGTGGGCCCGATTCGCGGTGCGGCCCTCCCCATGGGCTTCAACCGGACGCCGCACTTCCATCGGGGGATGCTCCTCGTGGGTGATGCCGGTGGCATGGTCAACCCTTTCAACGGCGAAGGTATTGCATATGCGATGGAATCAGGACGAATCGCCGCAGAGATCATCGCTGAGGCGGTGGCGACGGGGAGCGAGCGTGCTCGAGATCTCCGATTAGCGACCTATCCCACCCGCCTCAAGAGCGAGTGGGGTAGCTATTACACGCTCGGTCGAGTCTTTGTGAAATTGATTGGCAATGACCGGGTGATGAAGGTGGCTACCCAAAAGGGCTTGGCGCACCCCACCCTGATGAAGTTCACCCTCAAGCTCCTCGCCAATCTCTCAGAGCCCAAAGGTGGGGATGTGGCCGATCGCCTCATCAGCGCGCTCACGCGAATAGCGCCCGCTGCGTAATTGATTGTTATCTCGCTCACTCGAGCGTGAGTGACTGGCGTCACCTCGCAAGAATATGCCCGCTTTCGCCCCTAAGATTGCTACGTGCGCACGAGAGATATTAAGAGATGAACCTTTACGTACCGATTCTCACTATCGGCGCCATCGGGTTTGGCTTCGCAGCCTTTTCGATTGTGGCGGCAGCAGTCACCGGCCCTAAGCGTTATAACCGTGCCAAATTAGATGCGTATGAATGTGGAATTGAACCTTCACCCCAAGCTGCAGGTGGTGGACGCTTTCCCATTAAGTACTTTCTCACCGCGATGCTCTTTATTGTTTTTGATATCGAAATAGTTTTCCTCTACCCATGGGCGGTCTCCTTTGACCAGATGGGTCTCTTTGGATTAGTTGAAATGCTCTTGTTCATCGGAACTGTTTTCGTTGCGTACGCCTATGTCTGGCGTCGCGGCGGACTTGAGTGGGATTAGAAAGAGACCTTGTCACATGGGTATTGAAGAGAAGTTACCGAGCGGATTTCTGCTTACAACGGTAGAGAAGCTCGCAGGCTACATGCGCAAGAACGCTTTGTGGCCAGCGACGTTTGGTCTTGCATGTTGCGCAATTGAAATGATGGCAACGGGCGCGGGTCGTTATGACCTCGCTCGCTTCGGAATGGAAGTTTTCCGAGCCTCTCCTCGACAAGCAGATCTCATGATTGTGGCCGGTCGCGTCAGCAACAAAATGGCGCCGGTACTTCGCCAGATTTACGATCAAATGGCAGCGCCTAAATGGGTTATTGCAATGGGTGCTTGCGCTTCATCTGGTGGCATGTTCAACAATTATGCAATCGTTCAAGGTGTAGATCACATCGTTCCGGTGGATATCTACCTTCCAGGCTGCCCACCTCGTCCAGAAATGTTGATGGATGCGATCCTTAAACTTCACGAGCAAATCGGAAACGAGAAACTCGGCCCTAATCGCGCGCACGTGATTCGCGAAGTAGAGGCTGCTGCGCTCGCGGCCGTGCCCACGATCTCTATGAAGGGGCTGCTCGCGTGACACAACAAGGCATGTTTGGCGCCACCGGCACCGGAGATACGTCCGGCTACGGCGGTTTGGTTCGTTCCGTTGCCGCTGCCGGATCCTCCAGTCGACCTTTTGGTTCCTACTTTGACGATGTAGCCGATTCGCTCGAACGTGCTTATCCAGCGTTCTCCGATGCAATCGAAAAGATTGTGATTGATCGAGATGAACTCACTATGCATGTGCGTGCAAGTCGTTTGCTTGAAGTTGCAAAGATTTTGCGCGACGAACCTTCACTTCGTTTCGAAATGTGTCTGGGGGTATCAGGGGCGCACTTCCCCTCTGAAACCGGACGCGAATTGCACGCGATCTTCCCGCTTCTTTCGCTCACGCATAATCGTCGCATACGCCTCGAGGTATCAATTCCAGATGCGAACCCTCACATGCCTTCGGTAGTTTCAATTTGGGCCGGAAATAATTGGCACGAGCGCGAAACTTTCGACATGTTTGGAATTATTTTTGATGGTCACCCTGGTCTCACCCGAATTTTGATGCCAGATGATTGGGCAGGACACCCACAACGTAAGGATTACGCGTTGGGTGGCATTCCAGTTGAGTACAAGGGTGCAACCGTGCCACCGCCGAACGAAAGGCGGTCATACCGATGACTTTCGATCCATACGCATCGTCACGCGAAACAACAGAAGGAACTATTTACTCGGTCACCGGTGGTGATTGGGATGATGTTGTGACTGAAATTGGTTCAACCAAAGAAGAGCACGTCGTTGTCAACATGGGTCCACAACACCCGTCGACGCACGGTGTACTTCGTTTGATCTTGGAACTTGAAGGTGAAACCGTGAATGAGGCACGTTGCGGTATCGGGTATCTCCACACGGGGATTGAAAAGAATGCCGAATACCGTAGCTGGACTCAGGGAGTCACTTTCGTTACGCGCATGGATTACCTCACGCCATTCTTCAACGAAACCGCTTATTGCCTTGCCGTTGAAAAACTTCTAGGGATCACTGATCAGGTACCTGCTCGCGCGAGTGTAATTCGCGTAATGATGATGGAACTTAACCGCATCTCTTCACACTTAGTTGCACTTGCCACCGGCGGTATGGAACTCGGCGCCCTCTCGGCGATGATCTTCGGTTTCCGCGAACGCGAGCTTGTCCTCGACATCTTTGAATTAGTGACTGGTCTACGAATGAATAGCGCATATGTGCGCCCAGGCGGTGTCGCTCAAGATATCCCGGTAGGAGCCACCGACAAGATTCGCGAGACGGTTTCGCAATTACGTACAAACCTCAAGGACACCGAGAAGCTTCTTGTTGGAAACTCAATTTGGCTAGCACGTACCGATGGCGTGGGTTACTTGGATCTCGCAGGTTGCACAGCTCTTGGAATAACGGGCCCGATCTTGCGATCGACTGGCCTACCTTGGGATCTGCGCAAAACACAGCCTTATTGTGGTTATGAAACATACGATTTTGATGTTGTCACCGCTGAGTCGTGTGATGCATATGGTCGATTCCTCATCCGTATTTACGAAATGGGTCAATCTCTGCGCATTGTTGAGCAATGTGTTGAACGACTTGACTCACCTGAGTATCAAGGACCAGTCATGGTCGAAGATAAGAAGATTGGCTGGCCAGCTCAATTAAGTTTGGGTGCAGATGGATTGGGCAATTCGCTTGATCACATTCGCGAAATCATGGGAACTTCGATGGAGTCTTTGATTCACCACTTCAAATTGGTAACCGAAGGCTTCCGTGTTCCTGCCGGTCAGGCTTACGCCGCAGTAGAGAGCCCCCGTGGTGAGCTTGGGGCGCAACTGATTTCTGATGGAGGCACCAAGCCATATCGCGTGCACTTCCGCGATCCTTCTTTTAATAATCTCCAAGCTACTGCAGCTATGTGCGAAGGCAGCCAGATTGCCGACGTGATCGCCGCGGTCGCTTCAATTGATCCAGTAATGGGCGGGGTGGACAGGTAATGAAAGACGAAGCACTGCTTGCTCAAATGGATTCAATCATTGCTCGGTATCCAAAGAGCCGGTCGGCGATCATGCCGCTCTTGCACCTTGTGCAAGCCAGCGAAGGATTTGTCACTCCTGAAGGGGTAGAACTTGTCGCCAAGAAATTAGATTTAGCTACCGCTGAAGTGGCGGCCGTCGCCACTTTCTACTCACAATACAAGCGTCGCCCGGTAGGGGATTACCACGTCGGAGTCTGCACAAACACTCTTTGCGCAGTTATGGGTGGAGATGCAATTTTCTCAGGGCTTAAAGATCATCTCGGAATCGGCAACGACGAGCGCACCTCCGATGGAAAAGTTTCACTCGAACATATCGAGTGCAACGCTGCATGCGATTATGCGCCCGTAGTGATGGTCAACTGGGAGTTCTTCGATAATCAGACCGTTGAAAGCGCCAAGGAATTGGTTGATAAGTTGCGTAGCGGTAATCCGCCAGCGCCGACTCGTGGTCCAAAGACATTGCCCACCTGGAAAGAGAATTCGGCAGTCCTTGCTGGTATCTCAGACGGACGAGCCAATGAAGGCGTGCAAGCCGGCCCCGCTTCCCTTGCGGGACTTGAAATTGCACACGAGCGAGGTGAAGCGTAATGACTTCATTGAAGCCAGTTCTTTCAAAGCATTGGAACGAAGCTGATTCCTTCACAATCGCTGGGTATCAACGCAATGGCGGATACGAGGGCATGAAAAAGGCCCTCGCCATGGAGCCTGATGCGGTTATTGCATCCGTGAAGGATTCGGGTCTGCGTGGACGTGGTGGCGCAGGTTTTCCTACAGGCATGAAGTGGTCCTTTATTCCGCAAGGAGATGGCAAGCCGCACTATCTGGTGGTGAACGCCGACGAGTCTGAGCCCGGTACGTGTAAAGATATGCCACTGCTTTTGGCGAACCCACACTCACTTGTCGAGGGAATGATTATCGCCTCGTACGCGATTCGCGCAAACCACGCGTTTGTTTATATTCGCGGCGAAGTAACGCACGTTATCCGCCGCATGCAACAAGCAGTTGCCGATGCATACGCCGCCGGATATTTGGGTAAGAACATCAACGGCAAGGGTTACGACTTAGATCTGATCGTCCATGTAGGAGCCGGTGCCTATATCTGTGGAGAAGAAACGGCACTCCTCGATTCTCTCGAAGGCTTCCGTGGTCAACCTCGTTTGCGCCCTCCGTTCCCAGCTATTGCCGGTCTCTACGCCTGCCCCACTGTGGTTAACAACGTGGAATCCATTGCGAGCGTGCCTTCGATCTTTACGCACGGCGTCGAATGGTTCCAATCGATGGGTACTGAAAAGAGCAAGGGCTTTACGCTCTACTCACTCTCGGGCCATGTAAAGCGTCCCGGGCAATATGAGGCGCCACTTGGAATTACGCTTCGCGAGTTACTTGATATGAGCGGCGGCATGCGCGAGGGCCACACCATCAAGTTCTGGACACCGGGCGGTTCCTCTACGCCGATCTTCACAGCAGAACACCTCGACGTACCTCTTGATTACGAAGGGGTCGGCGCTGCTGGATCAATGCTTGGTACTAAAGCGCTACAGATTTTCGACGAAACCACCTGCGTGGTGCGCGCCGTGCTTCGTTGGACGGAGTTCTACAAGCATGAATCGTGTGGAAAGTGCACACCATGTCGCGAGGGCACCTGGTGGCTCGTTCAAATTCTCAAGGATCTTGAAAATGGCGTCGGAAAAGCCGAGGATCTCGAGAAGTTGCTCGACCTTTGCGACAACATTCTGGGACGCTCTTTCTGCGCGCTGGGTGATGGTGCGACGAGTCCGATCACCTCATCGATTCAATATTTCCGCGATGAATACCTGGCTCATCTTTCGGCAGGTAAGTGCCCATTCGATCCGGTTGCATCAACACTCTTCGTAGGAGCGCGTGCGTAATGACTCTTACTAATAATGAAGTAGCCACTAGTGTCGAAATGATCACGGTGACCATCGATGGTTTCGAAGTAACTGTCCCTAAAGGCACGTTGATCATTCGTGCTGCTGAAATGTTAGGAATACAGGTTCCCCGATTCTGCGATCACCCACTCCTTGATCCTGTTGGCGCCTGCCGCCAATGCCTTGTGGATGTAGAAATTAATGGGCGCGCATTTCCAAAACCACAAGCTTCTTGCACCATGCCAGTTGAGAACGGGATGATCGTCAAGACGCAATTGACATCTGCCGTAGCCGCTAAGGCGCAACAAGGCGTTATGGAACTGCTTCTCATTAACCACCCGCTTGATTGCCCCGTCTGCGACAAGGGCGGCGAGTGCCCATTGCAGAATCAGGCCATGTCTACCGGCCGTGGTGATTCTCGTTTCAGCGGCGTCAAGCGCACTTTCCCCAAGCCAATCAATATTTCTTCCCAGGTTCTGCTGGATCGGGAGCGTTGCGTACTTTGCGCGCGTTGTACTCGATTCTCGGATCAAATTTCTGGTGATCCATTCATTACGCTGAACGAGCGCGGTGCCCTTCAGCAGGTCGGAATTTATGAGAAGGAACCGTTTGAGTCGTACTTCTCGGGAAATACTGTGCAGATTTGTCCCGTGGGAGCGCTGACTGGTGCCGCCTACCGTTTCCGTTCTCGCCCATTCGATCTGGTCTCGACACCATCTGTGTGTGAGCACTGCGCCTCAGGATGCGCGCTGCGCACAGACGTTCGAAGAGGAGTTGTACTTCGGCGTCTTGCCGGCGACGACGCTGCGGTCAATCAGGAGTGGAATTGCGACAAGGGTCGTTGGGCATTCCAATACTCCACTTCGAAGAATCGCCTCACCACACCACTAGTTCGTGTGGATGGACGACTCGTTCCTACTTCGTGGCCAGACGCAT
>RGER01000170.1 GCA_009917815.1 Actinomycetota bacterium | reverse complement strand
TGCCTGCAGTCTCTGAACCGTTAAAAGAATTTTTAAAAACCACCGGAAAACCTTTTGTTCAATTACGTTACGACAACCTAGTGGGCTTGGGATTTGATTACCCTAACCCTGCAGAAGTTGGCCAAGATCGTATAGCGGATTGTATTGGAGCCCAACTCATTTGTGGTGCGCCTGCCGTGATTATTGGAATGGGTACCGCTACTACGGTAGATATTTTAAATACAAAAGGCTACGCTGGAGGAATTATCGCACCTGGTCTCGGCGTGATGACAAAATATCTTCATGAGCGTACGGCGCTTCTACCGCTACTCGATTCACAAAATCTCTTAGGCGGGCCGACCATTGGTAAGTCTACAGTCGAAGCAATGAAATCGGGCTGTGTACTTGGCTTCACAGGCATGATTGGCGCTTTGTTGGATGGTGTAGTTTTAGAGATGACCAAGTCTGGCTCACCCGAACCTAAAGTCATTGTTACAGGTGGAGCAGCGGTTTATTTACCTAAAAGTTGGCAGAGCCGTGTACAACATGAGCCGCACCTGACTTTAATTGGACTCGCTGAATTTTACCGACGGACCACTTTATGAATGAACACGAATCCAAACAGAAATTAAGACGACTCGTTCCGTGGATAGTCGCCGTCATCTTTTTCATGCTCGGAACGGAGTATTCTCACGCGAGCATGGGGCTAGCGCTTCAAGTTTTAGGTCAGGCGGTTATGACCGCCGGGCTCGCTCCGTGGGCCCTATCACTCATGACTCGTCGAGCGCGACGCCGCTCCCCGGTAGGGGTGGGGCGAGGCGCCGCTCTCTCCGCGGTGTAACGAATGGCGGCGTTCGATAAAGCCACCCTCAATACCTCTGTTCGCGCGTGGTTAGCGCTCGGGTTCGCGGCGGTATGCCTTCTTGTTTTGCCGCTTTGGCAGCTCGCTCACCAAGAATAAAGGGAGATGCTAAATGGACAACATCCGGCTGATACTTCCTCATAATCTTTGCGATCTGATTTGTACTGGTAAATGCAACATCAGTATTTTGAATCCCAGGAACTAGAACAGAAGGTATTCTTACAATTTCAATTCCCTCGAAATCTCGTGACCCGGAGAGTCCGGGGGCGAGTATAAGTACCTCATTGCCGGTATCCCTTAGGAACCGCGCCACTCGCATCACGGTATTTACGACACCATTCGTCCGCGGAAGAAAGGATTCAGAGACCATCATGATGCGCATAATGATAGGAAAGCGTCGGAATGGTTGTATTTGCTGAGCAAGAGGTGGACCTGCTTTGAACAAATAGTTAACAAAAGGCGTTTGCCAGGTTTTCTCCCAAATTCCCCACCGTATCCACTTACTCTTTAGTTATGACAACGGCGGCCTTCTTCGATTTAGATAACACGGTAATTCGCGGCTCGTCCCTCTTCCACTTCGCCCGCCGTCTCACTGGCAATGGATTTCTCTCGCGGCGAGATTTAGTTCGATTCGCAATGCGTGAATTCCGGTACGTCTGGAGTAAAACTGAATCAAAATCGACGACCAGCTTTGTTTCCAATCGTGCCCTAACGTTAATAGCCGGATTCAATGCCGTTGAGATGGAAAATATTTGTAAAAGAGTCGTACCAGAATTTCTCAATCAGGTGTTGATCCCAGAAACCCTAGAGCGCATAAGGCGACATCAAGACGCAGGTATCGAAACCTGGCTTGTAACCGCAAGTCCCATCGAGATGGCAGCCCCAATAGCAAAATCTCTCGGCATGAGTGGTGCGATAGCCACAATTTCAGAGATCCGCGACGGTGCTTATACGGGATTCCTAAGCGGCGCGATCATGAGAGGTGCCATGAAGGCCGAAGCGATTCGGCGACTCGCATTAGAGCGAGGAATTGATCTTGAGGCTAGCTACGCCTACTCGGATTCAATTAATGACCTTCCCCTGCTTTCCATGATGGGAAGACCGGCTGTAGTGAACGCGAATATGGAACTACAGCGAATCGCAAAGAAGAACGGGTGGGAACTCATCGAAGTGAATTCGGCAGATCCAACCCACTCACTTCCGCGGGTACTTACCGAGGTACTCTCTCATGAGGCTCATCCGTGGGAGCGAACCTCCATTAAGGCTCATTCAGACTTCGTCGGCTTGTATCACTCTAAGCACTATTGATTTGGTCGGGTCAATAACTTCAAAGTGACCAATACCTGAGTACTCCAAATATTTGACCTTTGGGTGCTGCTGAGAAAACCTGCGATTCATCTCAACTGGTACACGAATATCTTGATCACCCTGAATAGTAATTATTTCCGTATTGGGATAGCTCAATTTCATAGGATCCAAGTCGGGACGCTCGCTCGCGGCACATCCGAGAAAATCTCGGGCAGCGCCGTTATCGAGATCTAAATCTTGCGTCATCTGTAAATCACTTACTGGGGCAAGGGCAATGACCCGCTTTACTTTCGCGATATTTGCTGCCGCCCATAGTGCAAGATGACCGCCTGCTGAATGACCGATCAACGTCACTTCTTCAGCCGCTAATGCGTTGAGCGCATTGGCGATATCTTCTACCATCGCATCAGGGTTTCCAGGAATCCGGCGATATTCAAGCGATACAACCATGTACCCAGCATCCGCCAAGGCGCCTGCTAGTGGACGCAGCGAGGTGCGATCCCAAGGTGGGCGCCAATACCCGCCATGGATGAGCACTAATGGGTGCGGCGCGGGCTTGCCGAAGAGATCAGCGACTTGGTCTGGATCGCCTCCGTATGTCCACGTCTCATCTGGTATTCGGGTTGGTAGATCAAATACTGAGCGATCTTCGTTCACGACTTCAACCTAAATCGCTGTAGCTTTCCGGTAGTGGTCTTAGGGAGCTCCGTCACGAACTCTAAAACTCGTGGATATTTAAAAGGAACAATCGTCTCTTTCACATGGTTCTGTAACGCAGTTCGTAGCTCATCGCTTGCCTGCGCTTCGCTCTTTAACACCACATAGGCCGCGACGATCATTCCGCGTTCTTCATCTGGCAATCCCACAACGGCACATTCGGCCACCGCTGGGTGCAAAAGCAAAGCATTTTCGACCTCTGGAGCAGCCACGTTATAGCCGCTGGAAATGATCATGTCGTCAGATCGTGATTGATACTGAAAATACCCGTTGGGGTGCTTGATATAGAGATCCCCGGTGAGGTTCCAACCACCTTCAACATAATTGCGTTGTCGCTCATCGTGTAAGTACCTGCAACCCGTTGGACCTTTGACTGCAAGGCGTCCTACTTCACCATTGGGGAC
>RGER01000169.1 GCA_009917815.1 Actinomycetota bacterium | reverse complement strand
CGTGCAATTAATCGGCGCACCGCCTCTGGTCCTTCAGAGACCAAAACCTTGACTGCTTCACGATCACAGAGCCCGGCACCGGCTTCGAGGGTGTCTTCCTCGTGTTGTGCTGGCGTATCTCCCGGTCCGAGCGCTGCAGCGATTCCGCCTTGCGCCCATTTGGTGGAGCCCGCATCTACCCGCGCCTTCGTTACCAGCAACACGGAGAGATCGGCGCTACGAAGTTGAAGCGCAGTAGTAAGGCCGGCGACTCCGGAACCAATCACGATGACATCTGCGCGCATACGCCACCCAGGAACGCCGCTCTTGAGAGTTCTCATCGGATCTCCACCAGATCATTATCGATCAAACGGACACCATCTAGCGAGGCGGCCAGAATCGCGCGCGCCTGACCCCGGAAATCATCACTAATGGGCGCCCATGTGAGCGGATCGATGAGTTCTAAGTACTCAATTTCAAGTGGAGAAGTCAGGAGGGAACGGGCCTCAGCGAGGCGAAGGCTCGCCGGCTTCGAACTTCCTTGAAGGTGGAAAAGCGCGGCTGGCAGGCGCGCGGCTACCTCCCGCTGCTTGATGAATCTATTGCGGCTGGCGAGTGCCAATCCATCGCTCTCTCGAATCGTTGGACCCGCGAGAATTTCGATGGGTAATGAATGCGCGTCGACCATTCGACGAATAAGGGCCAGCTGTTGCAAATCTTTTTCGCCAAAGATGGCAACTGACGGATTCACTAATTCAAAGAGCCGACGAACTACGGTCAGCATTCCAGCGAAGTGACCAGGACGGTGCAGCCCTTCGAAAGCACTACCCAACCAACCGGCCTCTTCTAACTCTGCTGCTCCAGGATAAATCTCTGATTGCGACGGGATCCAGAGCAGGTCGACACCCGCGCTCTCCGCTAAGGCAGCATCAGCATCTTCCGTACGTGGGTAGCGTGCGAGATCGGCGGCGTTATTAAATTGCAACGGGTTCACGAAGATACTCATCACTACAACATCGCAATGCGGGCGAATGGCATCCACAAGTGAGAGGTGACCGGCATGGAGTGCACCCATAGTGGGAACTAGACCAATTCGCACGCCGCTAGATAATGACTTTGAAATTCCGTCAGTGATGCGCTTCATCAAACATCACCTAGCAGAGCAAGCAGTGATGAGGCGCGTTCTGCAGTGAGCATCCCGGAAGCGAGTGCGCGCTCCGCGGTGAGTCTGCCAAGGATTCGATATGGCTGAAGTAATTCTGGATGTTCACGTTTAATAGTTTCGATATGAGCGGCCACAGAGCCCACATCGCCTCGAGCAATTGGTCCGGTAAGTGCTTGATCTCCGCGGCGCAAGACGTTATCTACCGCTGCATCTAGAAGTGGATGGAGCAGCGCTTCAGTTTCGTTAATACCGATCGACTTAAGGAGATCAGAACCCTGCGCCACAATCGACGTGATGAAGTTGGTACTCCATGCGAGCGCGAGGTGATAGGTAGCGCGATCTTCTTCCGCAATCGTGATCGGTTCGCCGCCGATTTCGATAACCAGTGCTTGAGCAATCGGAAGAAGTTGAGTCGGTGCCGTCACGCCGAAAAAAGCACCCTGCATTCGCTTGAGATCTACTGAAGTCCCGGAGAAGGTCATGATGGGATGAATGGCAAGCGGCAAGACGTTGCTGGAAAGCACTTCATTGAAGATACCGACGCCGAAGCGACCAGCCGTATGCACCAGAATCTGTCCTGCTTGGAGTGCGCCAGTGGCATGCAACCCCGCAGCGAGATCAGAAAGCGCGTCATCAGGCGGAGTAAGAAGTAAGAGATCGCACGAGCGAGCAACCTCATCAGCTGAAAGTATTGGGACTCCAGGCAGGAGCAATTCAGCGCGGTCTTTGGATGCCGCACTGACCGCGTGGACTCCCACGACGGCGTGACCCGCCGCCCCTAATGCAGCGGCTAAGGGCGCGCCAACTCTCCCGGCGCCGATTAAACCGACGCGCAGGCGTGCATCGTCTTGCCCTGCACTCATGCTCATATAGGTCGTTCCAGTCCTCGTCGGGTACCAGACGGAATGAGTGTAAGGCCAGGAGCATGGAAGAATCCAGTTCGTGCCGACATATGCGCTGGGACCACTCTCCGGGGATCATCAGATCCTCGCAGGTCACCCGGCCTCCCATGGTGGACTTCGCCTCCACCTTGAGGCTTCCAATGGGGTGATTGAGAGCGCTCGAATCGAACACGGTTTCATGAATCGTGGAGTTGAGCAGCTTTTCCCTGCGCGCGATTATCGCCAAGGCCTCATGATGGCCAATCGACACGATTGGAGCGCACCAAGTAGTGGCGAGTTTGCTTACGCGCTCGCCATCGAATCTCTTTTAGGACTCAAGACTCCCCCACGCGCAGATCTCATCCGAGTCATCATCGCCGAATTGGATCGCGCTTCGTCACATGCACTCTTTCTGGCAGCACTTCCCGGGTTCACATCCCCACTCTTGGCGCTTCGCGAAAAGTTGCAAGGCATTTTGGAAGCGGCCACTGGCGCTCGCATGCACCACCACATGATCGTTGTCGGTGGAATTCATCATGACGTCGATCTCGCTTGGCTTGCTCGCGGGATTACACCGCTACTGGATGAGTTTCAGGCTGTTGACGTGGCAAGCTTCGCCGAAGAGTGGAAGAACCTAGGAAAAGTTTCAATCGAAACTCTCCTGAGTCATGGTGCCAGTGGAACCATCTTGCGCGCCGCCGGCAGCGAATTAGATGAGCGAACTCTTCGCCCCTACTCTGGCTACGCTGTACTCCCAATCAAGGTAAGTAGTGAGCAATCAGGTGATGTGTCGGCTCGCATTCGCATTCTTCACGATGAAATCCTTACTTCCCTTCAATACGTCTTAGGAGCAATAGATGTTGCGAGCGAACTCGCTGATCAAGAGATCTTGCAGCGCACACCCAAGAATTTGCGACTCCCCCCTGGCGAGAGCTTTGTAAATGTCGAAGGCGCCTTGGGCATTACCGGTGTCGCGCTCTTCTCCGAAGGTGATCGATCGCCGGCCAGAGTGCGCCTACGGACTCCTTCCGTGGGCAATCTCTCGGCTTTGGAAGCACTACTGCCTGGGGTCGCGCTAGATCACCTCGAAATGATGTTGGCCTCCTGGCCCTTTCTGCCGGGCGATCTCGACCGATAATCACACATTAGAATCTAGACATGGCTACCAACCCAGATCGCGCTTCTTACTTCCCCGCGATAGAGAAGAAGTACGGGCAGCCCATGTCGTACTGGTTTGCCCAAATGAA
>RGER01000168.1 GCA_009917815.1 Actinomycetota bacterium | reverse complement strand
GCTGCCGCCGATCGCCGCGAAGGGCTTGCCCGCCTCCGAGGTGAGGTGGGCGCGCTGAAAACACGTTCGTCTGCGAGCGAAGAAGAGGTAGCCCGTCTTACAGCAACAAAAGACGAGGCGCTTTCGCGGGCCCGAAATGCACAACAAGAATTCTCCGTACTCGAGTCTCAAGTTGCTGGCATTGACCAAGGTGAAGAGAGCCTCGATGCAGAGTACGAATCCGCCCAATCAGCATTAGTTGAAGCCCAAGCCAAGGTAGATAATCTAAAAGAAGAGGAGCGTCGCGCAGATCGCGATCGTTCAACCCACGAGGCGAGGCTAGAAGCGCTTCGCATGAGCGCTACGCAAAAAGATGGCAGCGCTCTTCTGCTTGGTGCGCAACTTCGCGGAGTACTTGGTTCAATCGCAAACTTGGTAGTAGTTGAACCTGGTTGGCAAGCCGCTCTTTCTGCCGCGCTGGGAAATGCTGCTGACTCGATCGCAGTAAGCGATAGCGATGCCGCCGCCAATGCGATCAGCCACCTCAAAAATGCAGATGCCGGCAATGCCTCATTCATCGTTGGTGGTGCCCGCGCTTCTTCTCCTCGTTCATCGTGGCCAGCTCTTCCGCAAGGTGCCGTCTATGCAGTAGATGTCATTCGCTCGTCGGCAGATATCTCGGCAACGCTTGAAGCGTTGCTAGAACGCACAGTATTAGTCGAGAGTCTTGATGTTCGCGCACAAGAAGTTTCAGATGCTGCTATGGCGCGTCTCCACGAATCTGATGCTCGAATGGCTGCACTTGCGGAGCAGATGAGTCTCGCCGGCCAAGCAGTACGTAGCGCTAATGCCGAAGCCACTCGCATTGAACAGGCGATCAACGAGGCGCTGAGTGCTCGCGAACGCGACCTCGTGGGCCTTGCTGAACTCGAATCACGACTCGCTCAAGCCGAATCCGAGCCCACAGACAATGAACCCGATGTGGCGACTCTCGAAACTTTCCGTTCTGCGGTTGCTGCTTCTCGCCAACGAGAGATGGATGCTCGTCTCGCGTTGCGCACAGGTGAGGAGCGCGCACACTCTGCTGGACAACGTGCTGAGCAACTTGAACGTAACGCTGCGGCAGAGCGCGCAGCGCGTGCCACGGCGGTAAAGCGTCGCGAAGCCCGAGCGATTGGTGCGGTCACTGCCCGCGCAGTGACTGTGCTCGCCCAGGAGGCGCTCTCTGCACTTGAGATTTCGATAGCACAGGCAGCCAGTGAGCGCGGTCAGGCAGAAGCATCACGCACTGAACGTGAAGGTGAATTACTTGCCGTCCGCTTGCGTGCGCGCGAACTCACCGCCGAACTTGAGCAACTCACTTCCAGCGTTCACCGTGACGAAGTAGCGCGCGCCGAGTACCGGCTGCGCATTGAGGCGCTCGAAGGCAGAGTTCTCGAGGAGCTCGGTGTTGATGCTGAAACCCTTTTGAATGAGTACGGCCCAGAGAAGGAAGTGCCCACATTCGTTGAGAATGAGGCGGGCGATTTCGTTCCCGGTCCAGTGGTCGCCTATGTGCGTGAAGAGCAAGAGAAGCGTTTACGCGCCGCAGAGAAGTCGCTAGCGCTGTTGGGACGCGTTAACCCACTCGCTCTTGAAGAGTTTGCAGCCCTCGAAGAGCGAGCGCAATTCTTGGGAGAGCAACTTGAGGATCTGAAGAACACTCGTCGCGATCTCCTAGAAATCATCCGTGAAGTTGATGAGCGTGTAGAGATTGTCTTCCGCGAAGCATTCATCGATACGGCGCGCGAATTCGAAGGTGTTTTTGCTCGTCTCTTCCCGGGAGGTGAAGGTCGTCTCGTTCTCACGAACCCCGATGACATGCTCACCACGGGTATCGAAGTAGAGGCTCGTCCTCCCGGCAAGAAGATCAAGCGTCTCTCGCTGCTCTCTGGTGGTGAGCGCTCGCTCACTGCAGTCGCGCTTTTGGTTGCCATCTTCAAGGCTCGCCCTAGTCCGTTCTATGTCCTCGATGAAGTAGAGGCCGCCCTCGATGACACCAACCTTGGCCGTCTCATCAGCATTCTCGATGAACTTCGTAGCTCTTCTCAACTCATCATCATTACGCACCAGAAACGCACCATGGAGATCGCCGATGCGCTCTATGGCGTGACGATGCGCGGAGATGGTGTTACCGAAGTTATCTCACAGCGTTTGCGCGAGGTTGAATCAGAAAGTGTTTAACGGTTCTGGTCGACTTTTTCGTCGTCGCGAGAAGTTAGAGCCTTCGCAGAAGTTCGGTCGTCGTCTGCGCGCCATCTTTACCTCAGGGAAATTAGAAGAAGCAGAGTGGAATGAATTAGAAGCCACTCTGCTGGGCGCAGATGTGGGCACGAGTGCGACTCGTTCCATTCTGGCCGATATGCGAGAGCGCATGTCTCGTAAGGATGAACCAATTGAGGCGCTCAGGGCTACTTTGCTCGATGCGCTTGCCTGCGCGCAGAGCCGAGATATCGAAATACGAAAGCGTGAAGATGGGACACCGCGTGTCTTTCTTATAGTCGGTGTCAATGGCGCTGGAAAGACCACCAGTGTCGGCAAACTTGCACATTTAGCGGTAGAAGAGGGCGCCCGAGTTGTCATCGCTGCGGCCGATACTTTCCGCGCCGCCGCCACTGAACAAGTAGAAACGTGGGCGGAGCGCGCAGGTGCGCAGATTGTCACGGGTGGCGCTGGCGGGGATCCGGCAGCGATTGCTTTCGACGCAGTGAAATCTGCAAAGGAGTGCGGCGCTGACCTGGTGCTGGTGGATACCGCAGGTCGACTGCATACCAAAGTTGATTTGATGAATGAATTAGGAAAAGTGCGCCGAGTAGTGGAGAAGGGAGCCCAGGTCGACGAGATTCTCTTGGTGCTTGACGCTACCACCGGACAGAACGGCCTTACTCAAGCCAAAGTCTTCGGCGAAGCGGTAGCTCTCACGGGCGTGATTCTGACGAAACTCGATGGCAGTGCACGAGGTGGAATCATCATTGCAATCCAGCGCGAACTGGGAATCCCAGTCAAATTTGTTGGCCTCGGCGAGAGTATTGATGACCTTGCCCCATTTGATGCTGAACTTTTTGTTGAAGGAATCCTCTCGTAGCCTTGTGAATACTTTCTAGGTAATTTCGAGGTAATGCAGTCAGGTAATCCAAATTTGCTCCGTCTTCGCTAATCAGTAGTAGCCTTCATCCGTGTTCGACTCGCTCTCAGATCGCCTCTCGCAGACCTTTGCCAACCTTCGAGGTAAGGGTCGCCTCAGCGATAAAGATATTGAGCAGACGTGCACAGAGATTCG
>RGER01000167.1 GCA_009917815.1 Actinomycetota bacterium | reverse complement strand
ATGTCGAGTGGCCGTTCCACGACAGCTCCACATTCCTTGCACACAATAAGATCCTCATGATCCTGGTAGTCAATATCTTTACACTTATTGCATGGCCCCTTGCTGTCTCCTTTAACATCTGTTAGAGAGGTCCACTCGGGATTCCAGGAGAAGTCGGAAGGACTCTGTGATTTGCGCAACGAAGGAAAGAGAGACGTCATTTTTCGTGGAGGGACTTTGCTCCATTCCTTTATGCTGAACATCACTTTTTATCTTTCTCCGTTTTAGATGGCGGATACGCAACAAGTTCAACAAACGCCACCGAACCCTCCCGCAGTAGGACAGAGCGGTGGATTTATTCTACCAGCACCTTTTGTCCCCACAAAAGCACCGAGTATCTTTGGCCCTGATTATAGTTTTTCGGATGCTATACCTCTGCCTGACGAAGTTGGTGTATATGACGGTGATAGTGTGGCAAGTGTAATGGATGCCGGGAAAGCGGCGGCGTTCTACGCTGATACGATCGGTTTCGGCCAGTCAAGTAATAAATGGTCGGCGGGATTCCCTCAATTAAAACCGCTAGGTGTAAACACTTTTGTACAATCCGGCCAACTCTGCTCCAATGGGGCGAAGATGTGGCAGTATATTCAGGGTATTCCTACAGGCGATGGCCTTGGACAAACAACCCAGGATCGTCTTGCGGCCTCAGGACTTCCTAAAATCCGTGGTCTCGCGGGAGGTATATTGGAAGACCTACAAACGGCACTTAATCCTGGTCCTGTCTTATCTGCTGTCTACGGTACTGGAAACGCGTCATGTATATATACCGTGAATCAGGTGGGAGATCAAGATGGAAATGTGAAAAATCCAGATACGGACAATTGGTACGTGGAGAATCCAGAGGATGTAACCTGTACTGGTGGAGGTACCGTGGATCAGTCATCGGGCAAGTGTGCTAGTGGAAAGCCCATGCAGGGACGGTGGGTTCACTCGGCGAATCTTACCCTTGATCAGTTCAATTCTACGGTAAAGACAATGTGCCAAAATGGATATCCAAAGGCCAATCATCGTGATGGCGATTGTCTGAAAGAACTACAGTCAAAGGTAATCAGTGGATTTTCCGATATGGGTGTAAAAGGGGATTCTAGGGAAATCCGGTTGCTGAAAATGGTGGGGCTTGTCACGGGCGTGTTAGTGCTCGTAGCTACGGCCGATTATTTCATTCGTTCTGCACGAGGCAAGTTAAAGCGTTGATTGTCTATATAATATAATATGGCGGCAAAGCGTATCACACGAGAACTGGCAGACCTCAGAAATGATCCCCCGCTGAATTGTTCAGGGGGCCCTGAGGGAGATGATATGTATCGGTGGGAGGGTGTCATTATTGGCCCTTCTGATTCTCCGTATGCGGGCGGTGTCTTCAGGCTACGTATTCTCTTTCCCGTGGACTATCCTTTCAAGTGTCCGACCGTGACCTTTACGACGAAGATTTATCACCCGAATATCAACTCGGCCGGCATCATTTGCTTGGACATCCTGAAGGATAAGTGGTCGCCGGCTCTCACGATCAGCAAAGTGCTTCTGAGTATTTGTTCTATGCTGACGGATCCGAATCCGAATGACCCGCTTGTGCCGGAAATCGCGCACCTGTACAAGACGGATCTTGTGGAGTATACAATGAACGCTAGGCTCTGGACGGAGAAGTATGCGAACCAGTAAAACCGGGCTGAAGATTTCCTCGCCCTTCAACAGAATGGACAAGTATTTTCAGGTCCTTTTATGGCTGGCCATGGCCACGCTGATCATCGCCATTGCCAGACAGCTATCTGAACAGAAGTGGTTTCATGACATCCCCTTTAACATGGGGTTTGAGGGCTTTGAAGATTCGGTAGGTACAGTGGACCCTACGACACGCACCTTTTATGAAAAACCGGATGAGAAGCAGAATAAGCAGGTGGGCAATTATGACCAGACCACCAATAACTATAGGCACGATCCTGTTCACTGAGAATCGTCGGCGATTTGGCAACGTGGGGTCTCCACCTTCTTGGGTCTGCCGGGTGGAAGAATCCACGTGCCCGCTTTTGCTCCCTCTACGTCGGCCCAGAATTGCTCAAAGGCTGGTTGAGATTGGGCGAACCAATTTACGTCGCGTGGCACTGTTACACGACGCAATTTGAGAAGATACCATGGATATGTTTCCACCAGAGTCCATTCATCTGCATGCGAAGCAGTCGCAGTCGAGTGATAGAGATACTTATTGACATCGTCCTTGGTTATGAGGCTGATGAATCCGGTTGCTAGAGCATCTGCTCCTGGAAGCTCTTCTACAAACTTAGCCTCTACGAATTCACAGGCGTCTACGCCGCATACTTCCATTTGAAGCTGCATCTGGCACCAGTATTCAAACGGAATCTCGCCATCTTTGATGACGCGCGTAGAAGGGCACTTTATTTCCACGAGACGACCAACGAGCTCTGGGGCCGTTTCAGAGGCCACTATCAAGCCGTCCGGGCTGGCGGCAATCTTCGGATTCGTTCTGTGGCGAATACGGCCGAGGTCGTGGATTTTCGCCTTCAATGAATTTTCCAGGAACTCTTTTACAACCGGCTCATATCTCACACCCCAGTCCATTGGACCTGTGGAAGCCTTTGGTACAGCGAGAGAAGCGATAAATCGTTCGGCGGGTGGACTCGCTTTTGACATCACGAGTTGGCCGCGCGTCCGTCCGCTCTTGAATACGGTGGCCACTTCGCTCGCGGTGATCATGTTGCGGGTTTCTTGGTACCACTCGGGAGTGCGCTGTTCCACCTGCGTGGCCGTGAGAAGCCAGTGCCAGAGAGGAGCTCCTGCTTGCGCTTGCGCCTGCGCTTGCGCAGCAGCAGCAGCAGTTACTACGTTACCACTTACTACGCTGCCGCCCGTAGAAGCCTCGTGTACTAAGCGACGAATCTCCAACAACATGGTCAGAGTTCGCCTATCTCCATCGGTCTGTAACACGCCTCCTTCCTCAGCAAAGGACTGAATATCGGTTGCCCACGCATCGTAAAACTTTGCGTGGGCACCCAGAGGATGAGATTCTTCCATGGATTCTAAGAAATCCACAACTGCGTTATTCATTTTACGCCTGAGGACCATCTACAGGGGAGCCTTCGGGTTTCATATTTAATTCATCTGCGCCAGCAGCAGAAGTAGAAGTCGCTTTCAAAGGCTTCTTGCGAAACGTGACCGCGCTCTTCTTATCCACGATACTGGATAAAATACGCCCCTCTGCCGTCTTATGGTAAACAAGCCCCTTGATCTCCTGAATCTCCTCCTTC
>RGER01000166.1 GCA_009917815.1 Actinomycetota bacterium | reverse complement strand
CAATCATCTGCCGCACGCCGCTTGAAGCAAGTGTTTTAGAGCTTCGCCTCATTGAAGAATTCCAACCGCGTATCAATCGCCGATCGAAGCAACAGAGTAAATCTCATTGGGTGCATTTGACTCGCGAGCGCTTTCCTCGACTCACCGTAGCGCGAGGTATTGAAAAGATTGACGACCAGTGGATTGGCCCCTTCGCCTCTCGGGGCGATGCACAGCTCGCGATCGAATGTGTCTATGAAGTACTTCCCCTGCGGCAATGCACCCCCCGCATCACCCTTGCCAGTCAAAAAAAGTCGAGTGCGTGCGCGTTGGCAGGAATGGGTAAATGTGGAGCGCCATGCATCGGTGATCAATCCATCGAAGATTATGAAGCAATCGTCGATGTGGCACGTCATCTCTTTACACTCGACGCATCCCTCGTCGTGGACCGCGCCAATATGCGAATGCGCGAACTCGCTAGTGAAGAGCGCTTCGAAGAAGCTATCGAGGTACGCAATCGACTTACCTCGTTTCTCCGCGCGTCCTCGCGAGCTGAGCGACTTCGCGCTTTTGTCAGGTTGCCGCAGCTCATCACCGCGTTACCGACTCCTGAAGGTGGCTGGGAATTCACGTGTATTCGTTACGGACGATTTGCGGGCGCACTCACGAGCGATCCGGGGTATGCGCCACAGCTGACAATCGATTCACTCCTCTTGCTCAGCGATCCAGTCTCGCCTTCTGATCGCATCTTGCCGGCCTCATCACATGAGGAGGTGGAGAGAATCCTGCGCTACATGGAGACGCCTGGGCTACGGCTCGTGGAAGTCCACGAGGAGTGGAGCGCTCCGGTCCGTGGGGCGCAGGCACACCGATACGCTCTCGAGGCGCTCGAAATCGCGATTCCCACGATCAAGCCGACCGGTGGCGGCCACGATGGACGGCCGATTGCTCGCAAGAGTCGGATAGCCCTCACTGATGAGTGAGCGGACTGGGTGTTAGTGCAGGAGTTTGGCAGCGAGCGTGACCAGCGTAAAAGGGTCGACCGGATGGGCGAGGTACCCCTCTGCCCGCGACCAGGTAGCCAGCCACGCGTCATCGGGGCGCCCCACGAGCAGGAGAACGGGCGGGGAATTAAAGAATTCGTCTTTGATTTGGCGGGCGAGGCCCATACCGCCTTCGGGGACCGCTTCCCCGTCTAAAACGAGCAGGTCAAAGCCCTTTTTTCCCTTCAGGGTGGCCTTTGTGGACTCCTCCATCGCAGCCAGGAGAGCCGGGCCAGTGGCCACCTCAATCGCTTCAACGGGGGGTAGGTCGAGCGCTATCCGTCTCCCTAAACCCGCGATGACCTGGGCGCGCACCGAGGAATCATCGCTATAGACCAAGACGCGAGTCGTTCCGGCAGGCGCCGCCGAAGGAGCACCCGGGAGCAGATCCGATTGAGTGTGAGACACGCGAGTATCTTATCCCTCGCCCGGTCGGAATTCGGGCCGAGAAAGAGTGACCTGGTTCACCTCGCCGGGAAGGCTCCCGAAGCGGGCTTTTTACCACTTTATCCACCATAATTCACGTGTGACTAGCACCCTTGAACACTCAGCTCCCGACGCCACTCCGGCTAACCGTCCCAACCTCGTAGCGGTCGGAACTATTGTCTGGCTCTCGAGTGAGTTGATGTTCTTCGCCGCGCTCTTTGCGATGTACTTCACCGCGCGCTCGGTACAAGGTCCCAAGGTCTGGCTTGAATCCACCGGAATGCTCAACATCCCCTTCTCTACTCTCAACACCACGGTTCTGGTGCTCTCTTCAGTGACCTGTCAATTTGGCGTCTTTGCGGCCGAGCGTTTCCAATTGCGCCGTACAGGCGGCGCCTTAGATTTTCGCAAGTGGGGCATGACAGAGTGGTTTGCACTCACCTTCCTGATGGGCGCATTCTTCGTTGGCGGACAGATTTTCGAGTATGCAAACCTGGTCGCTGAGGGTCTCTCCTTCTCGACAAACGCATACAGTTCCGTCTTCTATTTGACGACCGGCTTCCACGGATTACACGTCACCGGTGGACTCGTCGCCTTCCTCATTCTCCTCGCGCGCACTTTCAAGGCTCGACGTTTTGGCCATTCACAAGCGACCTCAGCGATCGTGGTCTCTTACTACTGGCACTTCGTTGACATTGTCTGGATCGGATTGTTCGCCACTATCTACATCATCAAGTAAGGCTAAGAGTGAAAAAGATTCTGCGTCATCGCCGCCATCCAATAGCGCACTTCCTTGTACTGGGCATCGCACTCCTAGCTATCGGCTTTGGATACACGCTGCTCTCGCCTTCAAACGCGGCCGTCGCCACCAACGCCCGCAGTCAGGCAGTCGAAGAGGGTCGGCAAATCTTCCTTAAAGGTTGCTCTTCCTGCCACGGCCTCAACGCGGAAGGTTCCACGAAAGCTCCGACTCTTCTCGGCGTCGGTGCCGCTGCAGTCGACTTCCAAGTAGGAACCGGCCGCATGCCGATGGCAGATGCCGGCGTGCAAGCGATGCGCAAGAAGCCGGTCTACAACGCTGAAGAAACCGCCGCTTTGGCTGCCTACGTAGCTAGCCTTTCTCCCGGTCCGGCGATTCCGAACGCTGCTCAACTCAATTACGAACGCGATGGAAATATCGCCCAAGGCGGCCAACTCTTCCGCACCAACTGCGCCATGTGTCATAACTACGCCGGACAAGGTGGAGCGCTCACTCAAGGTAAGTACGCCCCCACATTGATGGGCGTTGAAGTGAAGCATATGTATGAAGCCATGCTTACCGGCCCGCAATCAATGCCCGTCTTTGGTGATCGCGCGCTCACCCCAGAACAGAAACTTTCGATCATCAAATTTCTCAAGGGTATCGATGCAGAGAAGGGCCAAGGCGGATTCTCACTCGGCAAAGTTGGTCCCGTCACCGAAGGTCTTGTCGGTTGGGTCTTAGGACTTGGTTTACTTATTGGAGTTGCCGTCTGGCTAGGAGCGAAATCTAAATGAGCACTTCACATGGCGGGTCACAGGGCGGGCATGAGAGTTCAACAGATCTCGCTCCTCTCTCTGATCCAGGTCTTCCTCCCCACGTATACCGCCGTGCCGACACTGAGCCTGCGATGGCAAAGAAGGCTGAGCGTCAAGTCGCCATCCTCTTTGGCCTATCCGCGATTAGCACCATCGCATTTATCGCATCATTCGTAGGCATCAAGAAAGACGTCTTCATCTTCATTCCGCTCTTTGGTTCAACACAGGCACAACAACTCGCTCTCGGAGTTACTCTCGCGCTCTCGCTCTTTCTGATCGGAGCCGGCGCGGTTC
>RGER01000165.1 GCA_009917815.1 Actinomycetota bacterium | reverse complement strand
GCCCTTGTTTGAATCTCAGGATCCGGTGATGTCGTTCCAAGCACCAAATCCATCAGTGATGGTTTTGTCGGTAACTTGGCCCATTTGGGTTGCCAAATATTTGGCTTGCTCATCAGGTGTAAGAAATGCGAGGAAAGCTTTGGAAGAGCCTCCGGCATGCAACGGGTAAGGAACACCAATGGGCACGCTCATCACAATTTCTCGTTCTGGGCGAATTTGATCTACATAGATTCGTTCATCGCCCGTTCGGATAGACAAGGTAGCGGTCTCTGAACTCGCCAGTGAGAGTTGTTGGAGTTCAGGAGCCGCGATCTGACGCACATCGATGCGCGAGAGATATGAAATACCTAGAGAGAGTGCCGCAGACCCCAACTGATAGCGGCGGCTCTCTTCAATCAAGTCGATAAATCCTCGAGAGCGCAGGGAGGCGAGAATGCGATGGACGGCAGCTTTGGAGAGGGAGAGCTCCTCGGCGATATCCGTGACTCCCAAGTGGGGGTGATTCGCCTTAGCAAAGAGGAGGAGTACATCGGCCGCACGCTCCACCGTGGCGATTGTTTGACTGGTCGACTCAACCATTTAGACACACCATTTAGGCACCGAACCCGATCTTCACTGGAGGATCGACCACCATGCGGGTTTCCAGAAATTCCCACCACTCATCTTGGGTGACCCGCAGGTTCTCCCAGTTGGCATCTCCCTTGAGGGAGGCGAGCGCCTTGCGGTACTCGCCAAAGCCCGCTTCGTCTTCAAAAGATGCCCAATTCTCGATGGTATAGACATCTCCCACCAGGCTGTAATACCAGCGGACCGACTTCACCATCGGAAGGTCTTTGTAAAACCAGCTCTCTCGCTGCTCCAGCCAATGCCAGAATTCCTTCATATTCCGCCTCGAATGGGCAGAGAGGCGCATCTTATAGACGAGATAGACCATAGAAATCTCCTCATTCGACGGTGGCTTGCGGTTCTCGGGCACTCACTTCAGCACCCCGCCCGGCACCCACCTGACAGCAACTCTGTTCCGCAGAGCGTAACCCGATTCCGCCAGGTGGTAAATATCCACGCTCAGACCTTGTCTCGCCACCCCCTCTCCCGGTACCGTGCGGAACGTGGTTTCACAGAGTGGAACGCCCAGAGTGAGCCCTGAGAACGAAATAGAGAGCTCACCGCCAGGGGCGTTAGCCGGCGTGCGAGTTCTCGACTTGGCGACCCTCTTTGCCGGCCCCATGGCGGCCACCGTCCTCGGCGACTTCGGCGCCGATGTCATCAAAGTGGAACATCCCACCAAGGGCGATCCAGTTCGCAACCATGGACCGAGCAAGAACGGCATACCACTCTGGTGGGCGATGCTTTCGCGCAACAAGCGCACGATCGCTCTCTACCTCGGAGATCCGCGGGGCGCCGAGATTGCGAAGAAGCTGATTGCAACCTGCGATGTACTCATCGAGAACTTCCGGCCGGGAACTTTAGAAGGCTGGGGGCTCTCCCCCGAAGAGTTACATCGAATCAACCCAGGGCTTGTCATCGCACGCGTCACGGGATTTGGCCAATTCGGTCCCTACTCTGCTCGTCCAGGCTTTGGCACTCTCGCCGAATCAATGAGTGGATTTGCGGCTATGACCGGTGAACCGAGTGGTCCACCCACGTTGCCACCTTTTGGTTTGGCAGATGGCATCGCCGCACTCGCAACGTCGCAAGCGATCATGACCGCGCTTTATGCACGTGAAAAGAATGGTGGTCGGGGTCAGGTCGTTGATCTAGCCATCATCGAACCCATACTCTCTATCCTCGGCCCGCAGCCCATCATCTTTGACCAACTGGGCACAATTCAAAAGCGCACAGGCAATAGATCAGTCAACAACGCACCAAGAAATACCTACATCACAAGCGAAGGTAAGTGGGTGGCAATTTCAACGTCCGCCCAATCGATTGCAGAACGTGTCATGCGCCTTGTTGGACACCCAGAAGTCATCGACGAACCTTGGTTTGCTAAGGGATCTACTCGAGCTGAGCACGCAGAATTACTCGATAAGTACGTCGGCGACTGGATTGCGGCACGAGACCTTCCCACCGTTATTCAATCGTTCGAGGAAGCTCAAGCTGCAGTTGCACCGATTTATGACATCAGCGATATTTTTGCTGATGCGCAATTTCAAGCTCTCGATACCATAACCACAGTGGAGGATCCCGATTTAGGTCCACTGCGCATGCAGAACGTCTTGTATCGATTGAGCGGTACTCCAGGCCGTATTAGATGGACTGGTCGTAAACGTGGGGCTGATACTCGCGCGGTGCTCGAAGAGTGCAACGCAATTTCGGCGGACCAATGGGATCAACTCATCAACGACGAAGTTATTGCAGAGGCGGCCAAATGACGAGCAACCTGAACACGATTCTCGCTGGCCTATCCACTGCTCGCATCATCGATCTTGCGCAACCTATGAAGCGCGGCATGCCACAGTCGCCTAACCATCCACCTTTTCGGATGATTCTTGAACGTCGCCATGGAGACATGGTGCGTGCAGATGGAGGATCTGCTTCAAATGAAATCATTGTCACCGGTGGCCACGTAGGAACTCACATCGACGGACTGTCGCATGTGTCGCAAGAGGGAAAACTCTTCGGTGGAGTAGATGCATACGAAGCCCAAGGGGCTGATGGTTTTAAGGTCCATGGCATCGACACCATGACGCCTTTTGTTGGCCGAGGCGTACTTCTCAATATTGCTCGCTTACATGGAGTTTCCATCCTGCCCGCCGGCTATGGCATTACCGCAGACGATTTAACCCGCGCCGAGAAAGCACAAGGAGTTTCGGTACAGGCTGGCGACTCAGTGCTTATCGGATCAGGGTGGTCACGGCGGTGGACTGAACGAGATGCATTTATCGGGCTTACCGATGGCGTACCTGGTGTCGATACGAGTGGTGCCGAATGGATTGCCTCGCGAAAAGTTAAGATCGCTGCTGGGGAAACAATTGCTTTTGAACAAATCACGGCAGGAGCCGGGCATAGTCTGCTTCCGGTGCACCGAATTCTCTTAGTTGAACATGGCATCCACATTATGGAGACTTTAAAGCTCGACGAATTACTCGATGCGGATGTTTCAGAATTTCTCTTCGTGGTTTCCCCATTGCGTGTTGTCGGCGCTACGGGGGCACCGGTCTCGGTACCACCATCGTGCGGCAGCTGGTCTCGCTCATGGGCGGGCGCGTCGAATGGTCGGGCATCGCCGCCCGAAGGCCCTCGACGGTCTGGTACACGACGCTGATCGGTCCACCCCACTCGAGGCTCGAGGAGCG
>RGER01000164.1 GCA_009917815.1 Actinomycetota bacterium | reverse complement strand
AGCGCTTCATCACAATTCGTATCTGCACTTCTCTTGGTTGGCGCAAGCACTGAACTCGGAATTCGCGTGCGGCACATAGGCGCATCTTTACCGTCACTTCCTCACATTGAGATGACAATCCAGATGCTTCGCAAATCTGGCATAGAGGTAGATGTAGTGGGTACGACCGAATGGTTCGTGGCACCAGGAAGGGTGAACGCGCAAAATTATGTTGTCGAACCAGACCTTTCTAACGCAGCTCCATTCCTCGCGGCTGCCCTGGTTACTGGCGGCGATGTGACTATTAGAGATTGGCCGATGGACACCACTCAACCCGGTGATCAACTCCGATCAATATTCGCCAAGATGGGTGGCGATATCTCCTTCACAGATGCAGGGCTTCGACTTCGCGGCAGTAACAGCGTCAGTGGGATTGATATCGACCTACACGACGTTGGCGAGCTGACTCCAACCATCGCTGCAGCAGCTGCCTTGGCATCGACGCCTTCGCATTTGCGCGGAATTGGCCACTTACGTCTGCACGAAACTGACCGACTGGCTGCGCTCGCACGTGAGCTCAATGCACTTGGCGGCGATGTAATAGAGCACCCCACGAGCCTGGAGATTCGACCAGCGGCGCTTCATGGCGGTACTTTTCATACATATGAGGATCACCGACTCGCCACTGCTGGCGCCGTACTGGGTTTGATCGTGCCGGAAATTCAAGTTGAGAACATAGAAACGGTGGGCAAAACCATGCCTACGTTCCCCACTCTGTGGCAAGAGTTAGTGAGTGGTTCTTGATGGCTCGTCGCTTCGACGAGGACGACATTCGTGTTCGTCCGCCACGCAGCACACGACCACGCACAAAAGATCGCCCCACTTTCGAAAACACTACTTCTGGAATGGTAACAACCGTTGACCGCGGCAGATTTACCTGCGCACTAGCGAACGGTGCGAGCGTCAATGCCATCAAGTCGCGTGAACTTGGGCGACGCGGGGTCGTTGTCGGCGATCATGTTCGCTTGATTGGTGACAGTAATGGAAATTCCGAGTCACTGGCTCGTATCGTTGCACTCGATGAGCGTAAGAATTCACTTCGTCGCTCCGCCGATGATAGCGACGAAACCGAACGCATCATCGTGGCAAATATTGACCAGCTCATGATCGTTACGGCGTGCGCAGATCCGGAACCAAAAATTGGTCTTGTGGATCGGTGTCTTATTGCTGCTTACGACGCCGGCATCTCGCCCGTGATCGTAATGACCAAGTCTGATCTCGCAGATCCTGCAGAATTTCTTGCACAATATGAATCACTGGGAGTGCGTAAGTTCATCCTGAGGAAAGGCAGCGATCTCAGTGAGCTGAAAGATTTACTGAGAGGAAAACAATCAGTATTCGTGGGACATTCAGGGGTAGGGAAATCTACGTTGGTCAACGCATTAGCTCCAGACGCGAATCGTTCAACGGGTGGGGTTAACGCAGTAACGGGTCGAGGGCGACATACCTCTTCTAATGCCTTGGCTGTCCCGATTGAGAGTGGGACTTGGATTATTGATACCCCAGGAATTCGATCCTTTGGTCTGGCCCATGTCGACGCAGAGCGCATCATTCACGCCTTTCCTGATTGCGGAGACGTCATTGAGGGATGCCCTCGCGGATGCACACATGACGAAGATGAATGTGCCCTGAACTCCTGGGCAAAGGAGAGTGATGGGCAACGTGCGAGAGTTGAGAGCTTGCGCCGTCTACTTCGCTCGATGCGGCTCGACTAACTAAACTTCGTTTGCACCGATTTAACCGATAAAGTGCGAGTATGCGCTTTTCTGAAGAGCTCGCTCTCGTACATCAACTGGCTGATCTAGCGGACAAGATTTCAATGGATCGCTTTCTGGCCCTCGATCTCTCAGTTGAGACAAAGCCAGACCTCTCACCGGTATCTGATGCCGACAAGAGTGTTGAACTCGCACTCCGCGCCGCTATTCAAGAGCAGTACCCCACCGATTCGATTATCGGAGAAGAATTTGCCAATACTGTTGGATCCTCCAAACGCGCTTGGGTGATTGATCCCATCGATGGCACTGCAAACTTTGTCCGTGGCGTTCCAGTCTGGTGCACTCTCATTTCGCTGATGGAAGACGGAGTCTCTGTTGTAGGAATGGTGAGTTCACCAGCCCTCAACCGTCGTTGGTATGCCGCGGAAGGCTCAGGGGCTTACACGCAATTTGGAGAATCGAGCCCCCGCAAGATTTCCGTTTCCAAAGTGGGAAAACTTGAAGATGCGTCGCTCTCGTACTCAAGTTTTCATAGCTGGAAAGACGGCGGAAAGTTCTCGGAGCTTTCCAAGCGCTTCTGGCGAACACGTGCATACGGAGACTTCTGGTCACATATGTTGGTCGCCGAGGGTGCACTCGAAGTAGCTGCAGAACCCGAACTCCAACTCTTCGATATGGCTGCCCTTGATATCGTGGTGCGCGAAGCCGGTGGTCGATTCACAGGCGTGAATGGAATCGACGGCTCACTGCAAGGAAATGCTATCTCCAGCAATGGACTCTTACATGATGAAGTAATCGCGGCGCTTAAGTGAACTTTCGCAAGCTCCCTCAAACCTGTTTCGGCTTAGTCATCGCTGGTAGCGGCGTATTCTTGGCGCTCCACTCCGGACTCGGAGTCTCGCCTTGGGATGTGCTCCATGTGGGACTTGCACGAATATTGCACCTCGGTACTGGCACCGCCATCATCTTGACCAGCCTGGGAGTTTTACTCATCAGCATTCTGCTGGGAGTGAAACCAGGTTTAGGAACTCTCTGCGACATCATCTTGGTGGGTAGTACGGTGAATTTCTACTATCGATTTGATCCCATCACTGGGCTGACAAGTGACTCACCCTTTCTGCTGCGTGTCGCGACTTTCACACTCGGAGTCTTCATCACCGCCTTAGGAGTAGCCACGTACGTCGGTGCACATATAGGCGCTGGGCCGCGCGACGGGCTGATGGTTGCGCTTCATAATCGATTTGGAATCAAGATCTCTTACGCACGTCTTATCCTTGAAGCATTCGGCTTGCTCGGAGGTTTAATTCTGCGCGGACCCGTGGGACTCGGGACTCTCATCTGGTCGATTTCCATGGGCTACTTCGTGGGCTTCTGGTTTAAGAGGTTGAAGTTCACCCCGCAGCCGGTTTCTGGTCCTTAACTTTCTTACCTGACGCAAAAGAATCGGCGCCAGAAGTAACGCAAAGAGATCAAACCATCCATAACCACCTGCAGCACCACTTGGAGGGTTCCCTTGCGCTACCCACTCTTTGATGGTGTCGTACTC
>RGER01000163.1 GCA_009917815.1 Actinomycetota bacterium | reverse complement strand
CCATGCCCATCCGGACCCTGATTGGCCTGATCCTTTGCAACGCGATCTGGGCTGCCAACCCCATCATGGGCAAGATCTTGCTCGAGCGTTTCAGCTCCCATGAGGTGGCGTGGCTTCGCTATTCCTCCGCCACTTTTTTCTATCTTTTCATCTGGCTGATGGCTTTGGGAGCCAGGGGGCTCGGGGTCCTGCCTGGACTACCCAGGAGCTGGTTTGCACGGCCCAAAGGTCTCAAGGACGCCGGGCTGGTATTTGGTCTGGGGTTTTCTGCTTTCTGTTTCGCTCCGCTCGTGGCTTTCACCGGGCTGAAAAAGACCGGAGCCGTCGACAACGCGATCCTCACTTGCGAGTGCGCCTGTGTGCGATGCAGCTGCGGCGGCTCCGGCACTTGATCGGCCCGCCTTCAAAATAGCTGTGGGCTTCTTGCTCGCGATCATGCGCAACGCATCAACGCTCTCTAAGCCCTCGAGGTAGAGCAGTACTCCCGCTATGTCAGAATCAGTAGCGAGTTGGCTGGCGACTTCCAGCGCTGTGACGTCGGCTTCGTTCCCGGTGGTGACTGTGACACCAATCGGCAAGCCGCGCTCCTGTGCCAACGAGTAGGTTCCATAACCCAGCGCGCCTGATTGGCTCACTAATGCAAGTGATCCGCTCTCAACACGAGTGGAATCAGATCCAAAGACCGGACTAAAGGTTGCGAGAACTTTTTTGGCACCGCCCACTGAACCGATGCAGTTTGGTCCCACTAAACGCATCCCACTTGCTTTGGCAATCTTTACAAGTTCTAATTGTGCAATCACACCAGCGGCGTCAGCTTCGGCAAAACCAGAAGACATCACAACAGCGACGTCAACACCCGCATTCGCGCAATCGAAAACGGCCGTCGCCACCGATGGTGCTGGCACCATGATGAGTGCTAATTCGACTTTCTCGGGAACGTCATTAATCGATGCGTATGCATTGAGACCAAGAATGGTTCCACCTTTCGGATTTACCGGAAAGATCTTCCCTTGATATCCAAAGCGTTGGAGATAATCGAGGGGGAGTCGTCCCATTGCGCCGGCGCGTTCGGTCGCGCCGATGATCGCAATCGATTCGGCGGACCAGAGAGGGGCGAGTGAGGTCACGAGAGAGCCGCAGTGCCTTCGATTTCGACGAGTGCTTCATCGTCCCACAGGCGTACTACGCCGATGAGGGCCATCGCGGGGTAGTGCTTGCCGATATGGCGCTTCCACACTCCGCCGATTTCACGTGCATGCGCGCGGTAATCGACCGGATCCACGGAATAGATAGTGACGCGCGCTAAATCTGAAGGTGAACCGCCGGCAGCTGCGAGTGCCGTGAGCATATTGGTGAGAGCTTGTTCGAATTGTTCAACAATTCCATTGCCAACAATCACATTCTCTTTATTGAGTGCGGTTTGTCCGGCGAGAAAGACGATGCGCGCGCCAGCAGGGGCAACCATGGCATGGCTAAATCCCACAGGCGGAGCGAGTACCTCTGGGTTGATTGGTTCAAGCATTGCTCTCCCTTTCAGGTAGGTCTACAGCGGTGCCATTGCTATTTCCATTTATCAGTCGAAGTACTGAATCAGAAACTTCTTGCACTGTAAGCAAACGTTTATGTGGTTCGTGAGCCACGAGTGAGGCGATGACAGATTCTTCGCTCGCTCCGGTGCGCGCCACGATGTTTGCCACCGAGCGTTGGGTCATGGGGGTATCCACATATCCAGGGCAGACCGCGTTGACCGTGACTCCGCAATCAGGGTTTTCGGCGGCAACTGATCGCACTAGCCCTAACACCCCATGCTTGGCTGCTGCGTATGCGGCGATGTAAGGAGCGCCAATTTTTCCAGCGCTGCTTGCTACCACCACAATGCGACCGAACTCTTGTGCCTTCATTGCCGGGAGTGCAGCGCGCATCATCTGAAAAGGTGCCGTGAGGTTAAGTGCAATTTGGTCATTCCATAATTCATCGCTGGTCTTTTCAAACTTCGACGAGATACCTTCGCCAGCGTTAAGTACGAGTACGTCGAGACCACCCAAGAGTTCAGTAGCTTTGCGCACTATCTCCGCGCCGTCGGTGGTGACATCGCCGACGATCACATACGCGTTCTGCGCACCGGCGGCACTTTCAAAGAGTTCACTCTCGGTGCGGGCGGTGAGGACCACCTGATGACCGGCTGATATGAGATCATGGGCGATGCCGCGTCCGATTCCGCGGCCCGCACCTGTGATTAGGCAACGGAGAGAGGGAGCGATGATGACCACCCCTTCGCTTCAGAGAGATCTAGGAGTAGATCTCGGACGTGCTGTGGGACCAACTACTGCAGAGGACCTACTCTTCCGTCTCAACGATCACGGCGGAATAGTGCGTATCCCTTGCGATCGGCAATAATACGACAGATGAGTACCTCACGCGCCGTCCTCGCCAATGCCACCCGCACCCCCTTCGGTAAGAACCGCGGCGCCCTCTCAGGTATCCGCCCCGATGACCTCTTTGCCGCCACCTTGCGCACTTTGGTGGATCGCACGCCTGGGCTCGACCCCGCCACGATCGAAGATGTGATTGCTGGAGATAGCAATGGCGCCGGGGAGGATAATCGCAACGTGGCCCGCATGGGCGTTCTCCTGGCCGGCTTGCCCCACACGATTCCTGGCGTCACCCTCAACCGCCTCTGTGGTTCAGGAGCCGAGGCCATCGTGCAAGCCTCGCGCGCGATTCGTTCCGGGGATGCTGAGATCATGATCGCTGGTGGCGTGGAGAGTATGAGCCGAGCGCCATGGATCGTCGAGCGTAGTCAAGAGAAGGGAGCACCTGCCCTCTCGCCCGATTCCGTGGCGCACCAGAGCGTGGTCGGTTGGCGCTTAATTAATCCCAAGATGCACCCCGATTGGATTCTCTCGTTGGGTCAGAGCTCAGAGCGAATTGCAGAGCGACTGGGAATCGGTCGCGCAGAACAAGATGAGTGGTCCGTGCGCTCCCATCTACGGGCACACGGAGCGTGGGAGGCAGGCCTCCATGATCACGTCTTTGAAATCAACGGCCTGACGCGGGATGAATCTATTCGCCCCGGTGCCACCGTGGAGAGTCTCGGAGCGTTGGAGTCCGCATTCACTCCCGGCGGGACATTCACGGCGAACGTCGCGTTGACGGGAGTCACCGCTTCATCCATCTTGTGCGGATGGATCGACTTCAATGCGAACGGAACGTTCGACAATGCATCCGAGCGAACATGCGCGAGTCCAACGGCAGGAGACTCCGCTGCTGCACTCGTGTGGAACGTGCCGTCGACAGTCTCATCGTCGGTGAAGTACGCAAGACTTCGCC
>RGER01000162.1 GCA_009917815.1 Actinomycetota bacterium | reverse complement strand
CACAGACCCGACCACGAGCCTTCTATCACTCTCTATGCTTGGCTCTGGGGCGATTCAGAACCCTTATCCGTCGGCCCCCATTTATATTATCACCGTTGCGTCTGCCTATATATTCTCTACGGTGAATGGCCAGAGCAAGGAGCTAGAGACACTCGGCCCGGCGTATTCGTCGAGATTCTACACATCCATGATATTCCTCACATCACTCCTTTTTCTCTTTGTTTGTTTCCGGATTGCCTTCGGATGCGACAGCTTCGCAGTAGTAATGATGACATTGCCGCTTGGCCTCTTTGTAGGGATGTTGCTCGTGACACAAAATAACAATCTGTTCGGAAAAGATAGCACAAATCTGATGGGTATTCCCTTATTAAACAGTAAATCCGCGAGTGGTACGCCGATATACGTGTGCCCGATGTGATATGGCCCCTGTTGTGCCCCCTATAAAAAGAGTTACCCCGAAATAGGAATGCCGTTATTGGCGAACACACGGGCAACTATATTATTAGCCTTTAAGGCGCTACCCCTACTTCTTATCAGTTTTATCGGATTTTTGGCTATTGGCCTAGGCAATGTATCACTCTTTCTTTTATTTCTAGGACACGCTATTGTCGTTCCAGTGGCGACAGAAATATGCCATCTAGGTACAAGTACTCTTGTTACCACAAATGAAATATCACAGCTTGTACCTCTTGTTCCGACAACAGGAGCCACATATAACTCGCCGACGAATATCATCCCGAGCTATTGGATGGCGCATTTATCCTTCTTTTTCGGATATATCTTGACGAACGCGGTGACCATATATACCGGCTACGGTCTTCCAGAAAGGGCGAAGGGGGCGCCTAATTGGGCGGTAGATGCGCGGACCACACGCGGCGCGACTCTCATAACTACGACGCTTGTGCTCTGGTTTACGTTCTCCTGGCTAAGATGGTATTTGACGGGCGCAGAAAGTGCGGGAGGGATGACAGTGGCATTCTTACTTCTAGGCGGCCTCGGTAGTGCCTGGTATTTCTTCGCACAACTCTGTGGGGCACGCAATGCCGATATTTTTGGTGTATCGCAGCAAATGTTATCGCAGGGGGATGACACCGCCCCGATGACCTGTGTATATAATCCTAAGCCCTAAAAGCCTTAAAACCCTATAAGCTTTCTAAGAAGACTCATGGCTAACCTCCATTCCTTTACAGCGGTCACATTTACCTGTCTATATAGAACGGCCGTATCGAAAGTTTTCTTCAGTTTATCCAGTGTCCGCGTTAACTCCGCGGGGCTAACATCTTTATAGCGACCCACCTCTTCATATGGAAAGTTTACAGGCTCTTGTTTACGACCGTTTACCGATTCGTGAAGTCTCCAGAGCCAGAGTCGAATGGCTCCTTGGAGTCGTTCGCCTCGTAGTCCCAAGAACTCATCTACAGGATTTGCTTTTAGCCATTCCTTATAATGAGTACGACACGTTGCGCACGGCAGCGCCCCCTCCGTTATTTTCAGCAACTTCATCCAGGCCCTCGCCTCGTCCAAATGTAAAACAGAGCTACCCGCGTGCTCGGCACACGTGTGTAGGACTTTCCACATATCTGGTCCCCAATCTACTATCTGCGTCATCCGCGCACCTATTTGTCCTTGAAAAATTGCTTCACTGCGCCGGGCCGCACCCCAGTACACGATGTCAAATCTTACAAAGGGCGTGCCCATTCCAAGTATTATTTGGAGCAGTTTGGAAGATACTCTAGAGGCAAATATGCGGCGTCTTGTGAAAGATATTGCCGCCACGCTCGGACAACCAGAAGGTCCCCTTTTACAGGCCATCAAATCGGAGACTATTCGCCCCTATCTCTTTGAAGAATCTGTGGAGGCAGATGTAGATATGCGATGCGAGTTCGTGTGTCAGACTCCGGAAACTCCTCTTTATATTCGCCCCTGTGCTCGCCCTGTAATGTGGCCTACGAAACGCTGCGCAGAGCATGCCTATTCTATGGCCTGTGCGCACAGGGCCCTCCCGAAGTTACAGGCGCTGGAGCCTGTGGAGGGGGCGCGATACTTTGTATCAGAAGATGATACCGTGTACAACGCGGAATATTCTGCCGTAGGGAGATATGTTAGGGACTCCAAGCGCCTTGTCCTGTTCAACGTCGGCGATGCGTGAAAAATTGAGGCGCCGCCCGTGCCTTTTTTCAAAGTACCGAATGCCCCGCCCTGCTAAAAAGATGACTGTGGCGGCGAAGAAGAAACAGCGCGCACAAATGCGAGCAAAGAAGGCTCAGACGAAAGACATGATAAAAGGGGGCAGGGTAATGGTATATCAGCACCCTATAGAGGTGGCAGTGCCCGATTTCACTAAGAAAAGTCTTCTCATTCTGTCACAACGCGTTGTGGAGCGTATGAGTGGAAACATATGGTCTTACAATATTCAAGGCGCGTTCCGCTCTAAGCAGTCTTCGAGACTGCCGGTCGACCTTACAGCATTCGGTGCGTCCACTTATCTGTTCCATGCGGGAAATACCGTGCCAGAAGTGATGCAGAAACTACACAACGATATTCGATTCAGGAAGCAGAATGAGTATGTAGGCTGCCCTACACACCCTTCCACATATCTTAAGTTCCGAGCGATTATGCTGCTCAACCAGAAAGTGAAGCTAGCCTTTGCGGCTCTCGCGCGCCGGTGGATTCGTAGCAAGAAAATGCGCCAAGGGAATGACGACGACCTTCTTACAGGCGAGCCGCCGAAAAATCCCATTGTCCTGGAAGATTTCAAGGGGCGGTGGAAATATGCGTTTGAGCCGAGCACGATTGCCCGCGATATGATTTCTCGGCTGACTCTCTCTATTCCCAACACGGTCTACCCAAACTCGATGTTGCCACGGAACCCTTATACGAATCAGGAGATGACAGAGGGACAGTTTTACAGTGTTCTCCAGCAGCTGCGTGCCTGCGGGAAATCGCATTGGGCCTTGGAAGCCCTGTACTCGCTACAGTATGACATTACGCGTTTCGAGTCACAAATGTACATGAAGCTCAGGAGCACGGTTATCACGAATCTCTTTGCGAATCCTAACAATACGGCTGCCAATGACATTCTTCTTCATTTCATCCGTGATGAGTATGCGCACCACGAGATTTACTGTGACTACCTCTTCTATGAGTGGGCTATCGAGCATCACCATAAGTCCCCGCATATTCAGCAATGGCGCGCACTCTGTTATGAAATGTATCGCATCGGTCTAAATAAGCCGGATGATTCTCCCGAGATGAAGGAAATCGCAAAAAAGTCTCTGCCACTCTGTGCGCCGCCGCGTACGATGATGAACAAATACGAAGACAGCTTGCCTCCTGTAGAGCCCACGCCCACGCCTGAA
>RGER01000161.1 GCA_009917815.1 Actinomycetota bacterium | reverse complement strand
GCACGATGAGTAAGCCCACCGTGAGGCTCATCAGCCCTGATCCAATGAGCATTCCCGCGATGGTGTTTGCCTCGCGCCTTCCTTCATCGATTCGGGAGATTCGCCGTTCGAAAAAGATCTCCGCCAAGATAATCGCCGCCGCGACAACGATCGCCAACAGAGCAACCAGTACTTTCCCGCGCGTAAATGAGTAGACGATGGCAAAGAGTGACATGGCCAGCGGCAAGCCGTAGAGGATCCGAAGCTGCATTGATGTATTTGTCGAAATTTTCGGACTCATGCTTGCTCCAGGAAGACAGCAATAGGTTTCGCTCGCTCGCCCTCTTCTTGCAATAGAGCAACGAGTTCTCCACCCGTGTTAAGTGCGGCGTACGCGCCCACCTTCCCGACAGCAAAAATTGCCCTACCGTTTCGCAGGAGAGTCTGTTCGTCTAGATCCACCTTGCGAGTCTCTAACACTCGTCCAGCCGCTTCGCCGAGCGGAATGCATCTCTGCGCTATCTGATGGATATTCACCGCATCTTCGATTTTGAAACCACCAATCGAGGTGCGTCGAAGCGCCGTGAGATGACCACCCACCTTGAGGGCTTCACCGAGGTCGCGAGCGAGCGCACGAATATACGTTCCTGATGAGCAAGATACAAAAACGTCGACCTCAATTGATCCATCGCTTCGTCGAATATCCAGGATGGAAAACTTCTCGACATGAATTTCGCGGGCAGTTAATTCAAATTCTTCTCCGGCGCGCGCCCGCGAGTAAGAACGAACACCGTTTACCTTGATCGCCGAAAAGTTGCTGGGTCGTTGCATGATTAAACCCGTTAATGCTCTTACGCCAGTCGCAATTTGGTCATCGCTTACCTTGGCGAGGTCTTCAGGCGTAGCACTTGCCAGCACTTCGCCATCTGCATCATCTGTATTGGTAGTTGACCCAAGCGAAATAGTGCCCTGATAACTCTTGCCCGCATCAGATACATAGCCAAGCAATCGGGTGGCCCCGCCTACGCCCAGGATTACTAGACCCGTAGCCATAGGATCTAATGTGCCTGCATGGCCTACGCGCCTGGTATTGAAAATCCCTCGCGCTTTGGCCACCAAATCGTGGCTTGTCCAACCGCCCTCTTTATCTACCAGAACAATTCCTGGAGCTACTGGAGTTCCTGAACTTTGCGCCACGGACTACTCGCCATCAAAGTCGTTGCGTTGCTCCCGGGCAGGCTTATAAGGATTCTCTTCGCCGGCAAACTGCGCGCCGGCGGCCGCGGCCGCGATGGCTGCATCGTGCGCCGCCGTTTCGGCCAGGAGCTTCTCCATATGAGCCGCCGTCTCCGGAATAGCATCCGAGAAGAATTCCACTGTAGGTGTGACGCGTACACCAATTTCACGGCCTACAGTGGAACGAATAACGCCCTTAGCACTCTCCAGCGCAGCCGCCGTAGATTCTCGAGCATCTTCATCCCCAAGAACGGTGTAGAAGATCGAGGCATGCTGCAGGTCACCGGTGATACGGACGTCGGTAATGGTCACAAAGCCGAGTCGAGGATCCTTAATCTTACCCTCGAGCAGCTCTGCGACTACTACTTTGATGCGGTCAGCGACTTTGCGAGACCGTTGAGATGCGGCCATAACTATGCACGCGCCTTCTCACGCATCTCGAACGTTTCGATAATGTCGCCCGTTTGAATGTTGTTGAAGGATCCGAGTCCGATACCGCACTCGAAACCCTCGCGAACTTCAGTGGCGTCATCTTTGAAGCGACGAAGCGATTCGATTCCGAGGCTCTCCCCCACCACAACGCCATCGCGCAGTACACGAACATTGAACCCAATAACAACTGCTGAAGATGCAGAGGCCAAGGTGATGTCGTTCTTGGTGATGGCACCCACGCCACGGTGGATGACGCGAAGATCAACACCTTCACCCATCTCCACCTTGAGCAAGGAATCTTCGAGCGCTTCAACGGAACCACTGACGTCACCCTTGATGATGAGATTAAGAGTTTCAGTCTTTGATTGCTCCAGGAAGTCTTCAAGCGAAACCTTCTTGCGAGACTTCGCCAAGGCAGCGTTGCGTTCTGCCGCCTGGCGCTTCTCTGCAATTTGGCGGGAAGTGCGATCATCTTCAGCGACGAGGAATTTGTCGCCTGCATGAGGCACAGATGTGAAGCCGAGAACCTGTACTGGATCAGATGGACCCGCGCTCTCCACTGGTTCGCCAGAATCATTGAGCATCGCGCGAACGCGACCAAATGATCCACCAGCCACAATGGAATCGCCAATGCGCAAAGTTCCGCGTTGGATCAACATCGTGGTTACTGGCCCGCGACCCTTATCGAGGTGCGCTTCAATTGCTACACCACGCGCTTCGGTGTCTGCGAGCGCGCGAAGATCAAGCGCTGCATCTGCGGTGAGTAGTACGGACTCAAGAAGATCTTCGATACCTTGTCCAGTCTTCGCTGACACGTCAACGAAGATGGTGGTCCCGCCGTACTCTTCAGCAACTAAGTTGTACTCGGTAAGTTGCTGACGAATCTTCGCCGGGTTGGCACCCTCTTTATCGACCTTGTTGACGGCAACCACGATTGGCACATCGGCCGCTTGCGCATGGTTGAGAGCTTCGATGGTTTGTGGCATCACGCCGTCATCTGCTGCAACAACCAGGATGGCGATGTCGGTGACCTTGGCACCACGAGCACGCATAGCGGTGAACGCTTCGTGACCGGGGGTATCAATGAATGTGATGGCACGATTGACACCTTCATGCATACGGTGTACTTGGTAGGCGCCAATGTGCTGCGTGATTCCACCTGCCTCGCTGCGAACCACTTCGGTCTGGCGAATCGCATCAAGCATGCGAGTCTTACCGTGATCGACGTGACCCATGACAGTAACGACGGGCGGACGCGCCACCAATTGAGAATCTTCGATTCCTGCAATCTCGGCTTCAAGATCGATATCGAACTCTTCGAGGAGTTCCTTATCTTCATCCTCGGGAGAGACGATTTGAATGGCGTAGCCAAGTTCGGCACCGAGCAACATGAAAGTGTCTTCATCTACTGACTGCGTAGCGTTGACCATTTCTCCCAAGTGGAAGAGCGCGGTCACGAGCATCGCTGGATTCGCATTAATGCGATCAGCAAAGTCAGTCAGCGATGCGCCACGAGGCATGCGAATCGGGGTTGAGCCATCACCACGAGGGATGATGACGCCACCCAGCTCGGGGGCTTGCATATTGTCGAACTCTTCACGACGCACCTTCTTGCTCTTGCGCGCCTTACTCGACTTTCCGCCTTGCTTTCCGAAGGCACCTGCAGTGCCACCGCGACCGGTGCCGCGACCGCCGGGCCCACCAGGACCGCCGG
>RGER01000017.1 GCA_009917815.1 Actinomycetota bacterium | reverse complement strand
AATGCATCCACTGGCTCTCACCTTATTTTGCAAACTGCTGCCTCTGTGCAAAATGCCGCAACTTCCACATCTCTTCCTACCTGGGTAGATAACAAAGAGATCACGTACACCGGCACGAAGACCGTTGTAAATTTCCCACGTACGTACATCACCGCATCTGGTGGGTACAAACTCCCTACCGGTGTGACTTCTATTGATGTATTCGCTGTCGGGGGCGGCGGTGGCGGCGGCGAGAATGTGGGTAGTGGTGGTGGCGGCGGCGCGTCGGTAACCTCAACGGGAGTCTCGGTTGCTTCAGGCGCACTCATTAATGTCAAGGTGGGTCAAGGCGGGCGCGGTGGAAAGTCGCCTGGACAAATCGCCTCCGCAGGAACTCGCGGCGACACTTCCACAGTAAGTGGTACTGCTCTTACTTCGGTCCTCGCTCTCGGTGGCGCCGGTGGTCTCGGCGGTGCCACGGCAAGTGGCGGTGGCGCGGCCGGAGGTACTGGTGGGGGCGCCGGAGGAAACTCCGCGACGGTTGCCAATACTGCTGGTGCTGCGGGAGCGAGTGGCGCTTCATCATCGTTTACCGGAGTTACTCGGTTCTATGGCGGTGGCGGCGCGGGCTCTTCGTGGAATCTGGCAACGTCGTATAGCGGTGGTAATGGCGGTGGCGGAGCATCAAGCGGCACCATCACTGCCACAAACAACGTCAATAATGGATCTGACGCAATACCGAATACCGGCAGTGGCGGTGGCGGTGGCAATGTGTGGTACGGCTACGGTGGTGATGGTGCGGCCGGAACGGTAGCTATTTCCTATCTGACATCCGCTGCGCCGTCCCCAGTCGTGCCTAGCGCACCCTCGGTGCCTACGAGCACAAGCGTCTTTGCGGGTTCATATTCACTTCTCGGCTACACCAATCCTATTAATGGCTACGTAAATGGTGAGCAGGTGCAAGCAGTCGTCAGCGTCATTAATAACGCGAATTACGGAACGGTACCGGTGCTCTCCTTTGGCAGCGTGCTCTCAAATGGTTCGTACACGGCCGCTCCGTACATGATCATTGGCCAAAAGGTCATTGTCTCCTCAACGGGTACCAACTCGATTACTTTCGTGGGTTCGCAAGATGCCGTGAATGCTGCGCTCTCTGGTGTTGCGGTTTATACATATGTGGCAACGCCGATCCAGGTGCGCCTTACTGTCTCACCTGCGGCAATGGCACAAGGGGATATCTACTACAGCGCGACTACTCAGCACTTTTACAAAGTTGTAAGTTCTGCACCATTCAGTTACGACATCTCTTGGACGCAAGCCAAGCTCGCTGCTGAAGGTATGGCTTTTGGTGGCGTGAAGGGTTACCTAGCAACCATTCTTTCTTCTGGTGAGAACTCCGATGTTTTCACAATGGTAACTTCACAAACAGGCGCGGCTCGGTCATATTGGCTGGGCGCTTCAGATGCGGCCGTGGAAGGTGCATGGAGTTGGAGCGGTGGCGATAATAACTCGCAATTCTGGGCTGGTGTAGCTGCGGGCTCTGCGAAGAACGGTTTATACACCAACTGGCGCGCTGCTCAACCTGATGCCAGCAGTGCGGAAAATTACCTTGCGGTCTCCACGGATGCGGGTTGGTACGACACCACGGATCTCACGACCGGAATTAGTACTTATATTGTGGAATTTGCTCCGGAGAAATTCTTTGCGGACACCACGCTCACATTCATCACGCCTGCTGTGGTGGCAGAATCCGGTGTCACGGCAACTCTTGGATTCAATAGCCCCATCATCGGATACGCCGCGACCGAACCAGTCGCTGTCACGCTCACCACTAATTCAGGTGTCGTTTCGGTGATTCCTGGGTCTCTCTCAGTCTCGGGTAACAACACTGCTTCGCTCACAATTCGAGGCGTTCAAGCCACAGTCAATTCGGTTCTCAATACCGCTCGAATCAACACCAGTAATCCAGCTGGCGCGACTGTCACTCTGAACGTGGGTATCGATTCGTTGCCACTCACTGCAGCCAATATCACCAACGTCGCGTCAAATGGGACCACCGTAACTTTCACCGCGACAAACAATTTCAGCGCTGGTCAAATAGTGCAGATCACTGGACTTGCGGGAAGCGCGTACAACTTAGCGAATGCGACTATTGCCAGTGCAAATGCAAACTCATTCACCGTCACGTCAAATGCTGCGCGCACAGCGGCCATTACGGCAATCACTAGCAATGGTACGTCGATTACCTATACGGCCAATAATAATTTCTCTGCTGGCGATACCGTCACTGTAAGTGGAGTGCTCAATGGCGGCGCAAGTATGCCGGACTATAATTTGGTCAACGCTGTGATCGCATCTGCGAATTCAACATCGTTCACCATCAATTCCAGTGTGGGAAAGACCGCCGGCATCACGGCACTCACTCGCGCTTCACAATCGATCACGCTTACTACCGGCGCCGTGGCGTCTGTATGGAATACCTCCGAGACAGCGACGGTGATCGGTCTGCGCAGCACGTTAGCTGGCTTCACCTCAGGCGTAAATGTGGCCCGTATTGAGACGACTACGGCTTCAACGTCGTTGGCCTATTCGGTTGCAACTGGCAATAGCGCGGCCATCACTCGATTCTCGCGCAATGGTTCTGTTGTCACTTTCACAGCTAATAATACTTTCTCCGTAGGCGAGTACGTCACGGTCTCAGGCGCCACGGGCACTATCGGCACTAACTACAACTTCTCTGCCATTCGCGTAGATACCGCCACGAGCACATCGTTCTCGGTAACTTCTCCGCTTACCTTGGCGATCACTGCCGTTACGAACGTGAGTTCAACCAAGAGTCGGTATACATCGTCTTCACCTACTGGTTATCTCTCGGTGGGCGACTCGGTAACCGTCACTGGTTTTGCCACCGCGGCAAATAACGTGAGTAATGGTTTGGTTACCTTGGTCAACAGTACTTCTTTTGAAGTTGTCGTACCTGCTGCCGCGACCACGATCACGGCAGCTGCGACTGCAAGTATCGTCACCGCCGATACCGCAACTTCCGCTACTGCAACGGCGAGCGGCTCCTCGATTCCTACGAGTAACGGTTCGGCTGTGATCACAGGCGCGGTCAGTGACGGGACTCGAATCACTTATACCGCCACAAACTCATTAACCCCTGGCCAGGTAGTCACCATTGCCGGCGTGAATCCTGCTGCCTTCAACTTTGCCTCCGCAGTCGTGGACTCTGCCACCGCGACCACATTCTCCGTGCTGAGTAGCGCCACTGGCGTATGGGGAGCCTCGTCTTCGACGGCCCAAGTATTTTTCAATGGATCCGTTGTCACGTACGGCTCATACCTGTCGCTGACTGGTACCGCCACGGCTTACGGTTCGTACGCCATCAACGGAATTGCAACCCCCACTACTGCGGCCTATTCACCGGCTACGGGTCACTTCTACTCGCGACAAGGAAGTGCATGGGCGTGGAGTACGGCAAATACGCAGGCACAATCTACATACTTTGGTGGGGCGCAAGGCTATCTAGCCACATTTAATGTTGCAGGTGAGAGCAGCACAGTTCAAAGCGTGATGCAACCAAACGAGCGCTTCTGGGTGGGTGCCTCTGACTCACTCTCTGAGGGCACGTGGCGATGGACGGGCCTGGACTCCTATGCCCCCATTGTGAATAACACGACTGTGGCCATTACGGGCGTCAGCGCATCAGGTGGACGCGTTACCTACACTGCAGTAAATAATTTTGCGCCGGGTCAGGTTGTGAATATCACTGGTATTTCTAATTCAGCAGCCCCGCATACCTTCAACCTCAGTGGCGTGACTATTGATAGCGCTACTTCGACAAACTTCTCGGTATTAAATTCGGCTACCGGTACATACTCTTCAGGCGGCGTCGCTTCGCTCGTAAATGGAATCTTTGGTAGGCCATCGACTGCGGGCATTTCAAATAATTATGCCTACGCCAATTACGGTCCACTTACCGGCACTACTCCGGTAGCAATCACAGCAGCCGTTGGTACTGGAACCCGCGTTACATACACCACGAGCACCACCCCTCTTAATGGTTTTGCAGTCGGGCAAATTGTCACGATCACCGGCGTACTTCCACAGGTTCTCAACTTAACGAACGTAGTTATCGATACCGTTACCGCTAATAGTTTTTCGGTACTTAGCAATGTAATTGGTACTTGGACCTCAGGCGGGCTCGCTTACGTGGGCGGACTTCTCACCGACGATGCTGGTTCGATAGGCATTTCCTCGGCTGTGGAGTACTTGCCGATCAATTGGTCACTTTCTAAGCAAGTTCTCGTGACTGCGCAAGCGACTGGCTATCAATTTTCCACTTTCACTTTTACTCCTTGTGGTGCGACAGGCGTTGCCGGTCCAGCGCTGGCTTCCTGTACCTCTGCGTATACAGCAGCTGCCCCCACGCCATGGGTCGGCAATACCAACTTCTTTAACGTGACTAGCGGAATCCAGACCTGGACAGTTCCTCGTGGCGATACGTACACAGTGACTATTGCCGGCGCCAAAGGTGGACAGGTCACAACGGGCGCCGGATACGGCGCAAAGTACACCGCTGATATCTACTTCGCCGCTGGCGAAAAGATAAAGATTCTCGTGGGTCAAGCTGGCTTGGGCTATGTGAACTTTAGCGGCGGCGGCGGCGGTACTTTTATCGTCAGCGCGATCGATAACGCACCCATTTTCATCGCGGGTGGCGGTGGTGGCGCGGGTTACGATGGCTTAACTTATCCATCTGCAAATGGGCCTAACTCAACTATTGGTGGAGTGGGCGCTACGAATACTGCAGCAGCTGCAACGGCTGGCGCGGGTGGCTCCTCCGGCGCTTATGCTGCCGGCGGTGGCGGCTACCGTACGGATGGCACCTGTCCCACTGCATGGTGCGGTAGTGGACAAGGTTTGTCATTCCTGAGTGGCGGCGCCGGCGGAGGCGGTTCGAGCGGCTCTGGTGCTGGTGGTTTCGGTGGCGGTGCCTCCGGTTATAACTCCACGGCCGCCGGCGGCGGTGGTGGTGGCGGTTACTCCGGTGGTTCTGGCGGAAACTCATGGACCTCTACGGGCGTCAATGGTGCCATCACTCAGTGGTCACGGATATTCCTACGATCTCTGGCAACTTAGCCGTGGGCGACGTATTGACTGCTACGTCAGGTAATTGGAGCGGCTCTCCGATGCCAAGTTATGTGTACCAGTGGCAGAGTTCATTCGATGGTGTGAATTACTCCAATATCTTTGGTGCGAGTGGGAGTACATACACGCCCACAAGCTTTGATCTTCACAAGCGTATTCGCGTTCAAGTGACTGCTGTTAACTTTATTGGGCGAGCGAGTTCTACTTCGGCAGCAACTGAAGCGATCATGCCGATCAGCACTCAAGTCTTTACCTCCTGTGGTCTTATCGGAACTTTTGGACCTGCCACGGCAGCGCAATGTAAGAGTGGTTACGGAAACACTGCGTGGGCGCCAGCAATGAGCAATGCGACCACTCTCGATGTAAGTAACGGATTCCAATATTGGAAGGTCCCAGTTACTGGCACCTACCGTATTACTGCCATCGGTGCTTCAGGTTCGAGTTCTAAACCGCCTGCAGCGCTCTTGGGCTCCTACGGTGCGCAAGCTTCAGGTGATGTGCAACTTATCGCTGGACAAGTGTTGAAGATCGCTGTGGGTCAGAGTGCGAGCAATTACTCCACTTGGTACACCCCTGGTGGCGGTGGAACATTCGTCACCAAGATCGATAACACTCCGCTTGTAGTGGCAGGCGGCGGCGGTGGTGTCTCGGCGAGCGTCAATACCACCTATCCCGGATATGGAAACGCGCCGACGAGTACTAACTATCGACTTCCCGCCACCACTGTCGCCGGATTTGATGTCACCGGCGCGCTGGTGACAGATGGTGGATACGCAATTTACTCGAGTACCAATCCATTAATCGCAGGAGGCTCTGCGGCCACCGGTTCAGGTGGAACTGTCTACACGTCCTATCCCGGAAATGCTCAAGGCGCAGGGGGCGGTTTTGCAACTGACGGTACGAATCCCACCGGCTTGTCGTGGAGTACCTACGACAACGGTAAGGCCTTTATCAATGGGGCCACCGGCGGTTCCTACGCCAATACGGTGCCTACCACGACGAACCAAACGAGTTACTACTACGGAGGCTTTGGTGGTGGTGGCGGCGCCGATGCATACGCACCTGGCGGCGGTGGCGGTTGGGCAGGTGGCTCCACCGCATATGGAGCTGGTGATAGCCAACAAGCAGCAGGCGGCGGCGGCTCCTTTGTAGCAGCCAACGCGGCGAACGCATCGATCACGATGGCCCCGACATTCGGTAGTGGACGTGTGGGAATTGCGCTGCTCAGTGGAAACGCGGGCGCACCTGTACTGATCACTGCTCCTGCCGTCACCACAGTGAATGGTGATACGGCGACTGCTTCAGGCTCGGCACTTACCGTCAACACTGGAACTTTTACAAACACTCCTACTTCATACTCCTATCGATGGCTCTCATGCCCACTCTCGCCCGCGACAGGTACGGCGGCTGGTTGCTCTCCTATCGTCGCTGCCCCTACCGAGCCCCTCGCGCTCACTGCTACTTCAGGTAATGGTCAAGCTACTTTTGCGTGGAGTGCCCCAGCATCAAATGGTGGAAGCGCCATCACCGGCTACACACTCACCGTGACGAATTCAGATCTCGTGAGTGCCAGCACCATCATCAATGGCCTTAACCATCGTGTGCAATTCGATAGCAATGTTGCTGATCTTTATGGTTCAACAACAAGTTCGACAGGCATTACTTACGGTGCGGGCAAGGTCGGCAACGGCGCGATCTTCAACGGCACCAATTCCTACTCGTACGTGGTAAAGAATGGAGTCAACGAAAACTTCACCTTGAACTTCTGGATGAAGACGACTCAAGTAGGAGTTAATGGAACCCAGTGGTACCAAGGAACCGGGCTCCTTGACTCTGACTCTTCCTCCCACATCAACGGATATGGACTCTCTCTCATTGGAAGTTCAGTCGCCTTTGGTGTCGGGGATTCTGCGGGCCTTGGAACGACCATCAAATCAACTACAGCGGTTAACGACGGGGTCTGGCACTTAGTCTCTGCAACTCGCAATGCCACCACGGGACTCATTAAACTTTACGTTGACGGAACCCTTCAGGCACAGGCAAGCGCCTCAACCGGGAGTAAGACCGCCACCAGTTATATTTACATGGGTTACATCTCTGCCATTGGTGCAAACTACTTAAATGGCATGCTCGACGATGTCCGTGTCTATAACCGCGAGATCTCCACGGCCGAAATTACTTATCTCCTCAACCAGGGTGGATCCTGCGCCACGAGTGGCGCGCTCACGTGCACAGTTACTGGCCTCTCAAATGGCGCGACATACCTTGCATCGCTCACGGCAACGAATGCTGTGGGAAGTGGTCCCGTTTCTACCTCAGTGACTTTTCTCCCGAATGGTGCATCAGGAACGGCGCCAGCCACACAAGTCACACCCTCTTCTCCCTACCTCAACACCTTCCAACCCACTGCAGCGGTGGATCAGAAGTACCTAGTTGTCGAAGTCACTGCGACTAATGGCACTGCTTCAACGATTGCGTACTCCGCGCCCGTAGGTCCCATCAAGTCGACTTTTACCTTTACCTCTTGCGGCGTGAAAGGTCCTTCTGGTCCAGGATTGAACAATTGCAACTCCGCCTACGCCGGAGGCATGGTCACCACCGTTTCTGGTGTCGCCGCGTCAGCGCCCACACTTACCGCTCTTTCTGGTGGTATTCAGTACTGGACGGTCCCCGTTACCGGCACCTACCGCGTTACCACGCAAGGTGCATCTGGTGCATCGAATAGTGGATACAACAACGGCGGATACAGCTCTGTTGTGACGGCAGATATCAAATTGACAAAGGGCCAAGTTATCAAAGTGCTCGTGGGTCAAAACCCATTGAGTTACACCACCTGGACGCAAGGTGGTGGCGGCGGCTCCTTCGTCACACAACTCGACAATTCTCCGATAGTAATTTCCGGCGGAGGTGCGGGTACTTACACCACTGGAAACACGGCCACCAATCCTTCAACTACGTGGATTCAAATTCCGGGGAGCACTTTGGTAGGTGGCTTCAACGTAGGTGGCGCGCTCGCTACCGCAGGTGGAAACGCTTGGTCAGGAAATTATGGGCAGACGACAAATACGGTGCGCGTCATGGATGCAACTGCGGGACCTGCCTATTACGGTGATTGGACTCCGGGTGCTGGTGGCGGATTTGTAGCCAATCTTGCGGCTGTAGCAACTATTGGCAACCAAGGCTCTATGGGTGGTCAGGGTTACTTGCAAGGTGGCCTCGGAGGTCAGGCAAATTACCTCATCAACGGATATAACGCAGAGTGGTCAACCGGTGGTTTCGGCGGCGGCGGCGGCGGTTGGAGCTATGACGCTAACGGTGGCGGCGGTTGGATCGGTGGCGCTGCAACTTACGGTGGTGGTTATGACATGTACGGTGGCGCTGGCGGTTCATTCGTGGCTAGCGGCGCCGCCAATCCGTCAATCGTCAAGGCGAGTGCTTTCTCGAGCGGCCAAGTCTCTTTTGCGCTTCTTACCTCGGTGGCAAATGCCACTGCCACCCCACTGGTTGCTCCAGTAGTCGCTGCCTCACAAGGCTCAGGTGCCATTTCTGTGGGTGACCAGATTTCCATCACCGCTGGCACGAACTGGAGTAATAATCCAGATAAGTACACATACACGCTTTACTCGTGCACAAATCCGAGCGATGTTACAACGTGTACCGGTGTTGCCAATGGTTCGCAAACCACCACATCATCACAAGTCTTCGTCAAGGTCGCTACGGGAGCCTTTGGTAAGTATGTGCTCGCGCAAATCATTGCCACGAATACTTCTACTGGTGTTTCGGGGTCAATGTGGAGCAATGCATCCGCTGGCACGGTACTAGCCGGCAGTGGAGGAGTTGCCGATGCCACGATTCCGGTACCTGCATTCATTACCGCATCGCTCTCGTCCACAACGGCAACGCTGACGTGGAGCGCTACCAACTTTGTTGCCGGATACCGAATTGAATACCGCAATCGCCCTGTCGGTTCATTAACCCCTTGGGAAAATCTTGCGACGCAGGTTTTGGCTGCAAATATTCCTTATGGAACCAATTCATTTACTTGGGCCCCGCCGCTGCGTGGATATGAGTATCAATTTAATATTCGAGGAACAAATACCCTCGGTGATTACTCCGAAGGTACGACCACGGCAACGAACATCATTAGTATCGGAAATTCCGCGACGGCACCGCGCAATCTCCGCGCTGATACATTTGCAACCACACAAGGGGGGACGACTCCTCCGGCTGCAGTCACACTGACTTGGGAGCCGCCAGCTACCACTAATGGTTACGATCTTCTCGGCTATCGCATTGAGATTGCCCAAAACTCACTCTTCAACTCGGTGAATCAAGTAATCACAACTAATACGGGTACTCCAAATCAACTTACGTATCAAATCCCTGGCCTACAAAATGGCCTGACGTATTGGTTCCGAATTGCTGCCATTACCACTGCCCCGGGTACCGCTGCTATCGGTCTTTACTCAACGACATTTGCCATGCCAACTGATAACGCTCGCGCAGTCACCTGGCTTACAGCCACTGCCGCTGATCGTTCCGTCGCACTCACCTGGTCTTCGCCTACGGCAGGTGGCGGTAGTGCCGGTGTGGAAAATGGTGGCCTCTTCACGGGTTACTCGATTGAGTATTCGACGAGTGCTGATTTCTCAAGCAACGTCGTCGTAGCCTCGCCGAACTTTAGTTCAGGCACATCATTCACGGTTAATGGTCTGGCAAACGGCACGCTCTATTACTTCCGTATTCGTGAAATCAGTTCGACTGGACTTGGGTATCCAGCAGTGTCTTCAGCGACACCATACGGAATGCCCACCGCTCCACTGGGGCTCTCTGCCATTGCCGGCGAACAGAAAGTAGAACTCACGTGGCAGGCGCCAGCCGACAATGGCGGCTCGCCCATTATTGGCTATGCGATTGAAGCAACCATCAACTACGGCGGAAATTATTGGACAGTTGATTGTGGTTGCCTTAATTCCTATGCCACCGTATTGACACCCAATACTGGAAATACCGATACCCGCTACACAGTTTCGGGCTTGGCAAACGGAACGCAATATGTCTTCCGTGTCTCCGCGGTCACCGCCGCCTCGCTTGAGTTGGCTACCGGAGTCAATGGTCAAATTGCTGGCGTAGGTGCACCCGCAGTAATTCATGCATCGCCGGTCAGCTTGGCAAGTAATCCCTTTACTACGCTTACGGCAACCCCTGGAAACGCAAGCGTTGTCGTCGCGTGGTCTGGTGCGGCTGCTTCCGGTCGTACCATCGTCGGATATCAAGTCGAGCAAAGTTCTGACGGTGTGAATTTTACAACGGTCATGTCCTATAGCGACGGAACTAATTACACAGCAACCGGCCTCGTAAACGGAACAACTTACGCATTCCGCATCACCCCCATGACTAATGCCGGTGCGATGCTCTCCCGTGTAGTCACCGCGACTCCATTTACGATGCCTGGTGCACCAGATGAACTCCGCGCGACTCCGGGTGCAAACATGGTTGCGCTCTCCTGGAAGCAGCCAAATGTCTCTGGCGGAGCAGTAATTACTGGCTACCGTGTGAGCTTTGCGACCGGCACTTATCCCACTCAAGGTAATCAGACTTCTAATTTCTTCTTGGTTCCCGCGAGCCAAACAAGTTATGAATTCCGCGGCCTCTCCAACGGTGTTGTTTACGGCTTCATGGTTCAGACCGTGACAGCCCGTGGTGAATCCACGCCAGCAAACCTCTATGGCGCGCTTATTAGCGCGGTGCCAAGCGGCACCCCAAGCGCTCCAAGCCTTCTTATGTTCTCTAGCGTTACTCCCACCAGCGCTACGCTCTCGTGGAGCGCTCCTGCACTCACGAACGGTCGCCCCGTCGTTGCTTATAAGGTTGAACGCAGCACTGGAAGTGATTGGGTCACGCTTACTTCGACTACGACAAACACCACGTGGCCGATTACAGGTCTTACGCCTAACGTCACCAGTTTCTGGCGGGTAACAGCGATCAACTCAAATGGTCTTGGAGCAGCTGCCGTTGCATCATTGATGCCACCCACTACGAGTTCTGTGCGACCAAATGCGCCACTGAAACTGAGTGTCGTGAGCGGGGATCGATATCTCGATCTCAGTTGGCAGAAACCGCTCTATATCAATCCGAGTGCATATCGCGTCGAGTATGGAACGGGCACGGGATACGGAACAGTCGTCACAAATAACACGACTGCAACCAGTATTCGAATTACCGGTCTAACTAATGGCCAGGTGTACTACGTCAAAGTCACCGCCTATGCAGGTTCTCTTTACGGTGGAGAAAGTACGGGCGAAGGTATTCCATACGCCAAGAGTTTGGCGCCACTTCGCGTCTTCGCGGATCCGAGTTTGACCGTCAGTGGCCGAGTGAAGATCGGTTGGACTGCTCCGCTAGATACTGGTGGATTAGCGAGCGCGGATTACGAAATTCGTATGCGCTACTCCACTGATAATTTTGCGACGAGTACCAATACTTCCAGCTGGGTCACACTCTCCAGTCCAGCACCTTCAGCAGATCGCTCGATGTATTTAGACGGGTTGCAGGCAAGCCGGGATTACGAAGTGTCGGTCGCTCAGTGGACGAGCGCAGGTCTAGGCGCGCCAGCAATCGTTCGCTTCACGGGACCTGCACCGATTACGCCTACTGCTCTCACGGGCTTACTCGCCTCATACCCATTCGAATCTTCTACCGCCGATACTGTCGGCACTTACCAACCCCTCACAACCGTGGGAACCCCCTCCTATGTGCCAGGAATTTCTGGCAGCAATGCTGTCAATTTCAACGGGTCTACCTACTTCACTATTCCTCGACCAGTCACGGGGAGTTTCTCTATCGGTTTCTGGCTTAAGACGACTCAAAGCAATTGCGCTACCGGCGTGTGGGCAAATGGCTGCGGACTCGTTGACGGAGATGTAACTGGTACTACGACGGACTTCGGCTTCTCCCTCGCTGGAAGCAAGATTGCATTTGGAATTGGTGGCGATACCACGCTCACTTCCAACAAGAGTGTGAATGATGGAGCTTGGCATCATGTTGTTGGCACCTGGTCATCAACGGTGAACACCATGTACCTATATATCGATGGCGTACAAGACGCAACCGTGGCAAGTTCGGTAGGAAATCGTGTTGCTCCCACAAACGTATACATCGGACGCACCGCTATTAGCACTACCGGATACTTCAATGGCGCTCTCGACGATCTGAAATTCTACGAGGGAATACTTTCGGCAACTTCGGTATCGACGCTTTATAACTCTGCCGCACCCATCTCGGCCGTCTCTACTTTGCGCGCAGTTACGGCGCCAAGCACTGGTTTGCTCACACTCACTTGGGATGACCCCGCGATCGGTAGTAGCAACATCTCTGGATACCGCATTCGCTTCTGGCAACAAGGTTATGGCGGAGCGAGTTCCCTCGACTCCCTCATCGCCTCTTTGGCTGGTGGATATATGTTGGTGCCAGCGGTACCGGCTAGCGCTAAGTCGTGGACTGTCGGTGCCGTTACTGAAGGAACGAACTATTACTTCGAAGTAACACCTTTCTCAGGAAGCGTACTGTCGCCGATCTACGGAACACCGGCATACATCCAGAATTACTGGCTGCGCAATGTCTATGCGCCGCGTGATTTCCGAGCGACACCGGCGGATAGCAGCGTCACTTTAAATTGGAATGCTCCAATTTCGGTGGGCGCTGGCGCTACCACATCTGGTTATCGGATCCAGGCGCGAGAAAATGGCACGGGGGATAGTGGTTGGTTCGACGTCTCGTCATTGATTCTCTCTAGCGATTCTGTGATGACTATTTATGGACTCACAAATGGGCAGATGTATGACTTCCGGATTGCAGCCATCACAAATAATTGCATACAGGCAGCTCTTACTTCGAGTACTTCTTGCCAAGGCGATTGGGCGCAGATTAGCGCAATACCGTTGGCTCTATCAGGGGCTCCAAAGTACGCAAGTGCGGTATCGCAAGATAGTGCGATCACCGTAAGTTGGGTCGCGCCAGATGCCGCAACTCTCGGTGGCGGTATCGTCACGGGTTATCGAATAAGGCTCTCGGAAGCGAATAGTTCTTCCTTTAATACGGTGGTAGCTAATACGGGTGCTGGGGTGACCAGTTATACGCTCAGCGGGCTCACCAATGGCACGATTTATTACATCGAAGTCGCCCCATGGACGACCGCGTCAGCCTCTGTGGGTGCCACCTTCGTGGTGTCAGCGGTTCCCGGTGCCAAGGCGAGCGCCCCAAGAAACCTCATAGCTACCGATTTTGTCGCCAATAGTGGGTACGTCAACCTGGCATGGGCTGCTCCCTTCTATTCAAATGCAACCATCACGGGTTACCGCATTGATCGGAGCTTCGACGGCGTTACCTGGACCACGCTCACCGCTGAGCAAGATACGTCATTGGGCACGACATACAAGGTTTATGGACTTACGCGCGGATTATCCGTGCGATTCCGCGTAGCCGCAAACACGCTCTTTGGGGTCGGCGAGTGGGCCACGGTGATGATCACTCCTGTAACAGCTTCAAAGGGTGTAACCAATGCAAGTGCGACTCTGTTGGGATCAAGCAGTTCCAATCTTGTGGTGCGACTCGCGTGGTCTCCACCGGTCGATGCTGGTGGTTCCACCATCCTCGGTTACCAATTAGTTTCATGGAACGTCAGTACCAACACGACAACGACACTTTCTTCGCAGACTTCACAGACTTCCTTCGACGTAGAAGGTGTTACTGCTGGCTATGTGTACGAGTTCCGCATTACCCCGGTTACATCCTCACCTAACGGAACATCGGAAACAACCTACTTGCGCATGACTGTCGGAGTTGTGCCAACGCAACCACTTACGCTCTATGCCGTTCCTCAGACGAGCATTCCTAATCGAGTCCAACTCAATTGGAACGCACCACTTGATCAAGGAAGCGGTGCAATTGAAGGGTACAAGGTAGAGCAGTCAAGTAACGGCACCGATTTCACGGTTCTCACAGCTAATACCCGTAATTCGACTACAAGTTACTTTATCGATGGTTTGACCACAGGAGTTCTTTGGTACTTCCGGGTGAGCGCAGTTTCATCATTTGGCACGAGCCCTCCTAGCAATACTGCTTATGCGGTCATTGCAACCCAGGCCGACGCTCCAGCAAATCTCTCTGCAACAGCAGGAGATGCCCAAATCAAACTAAATTGGTCGCCGCCGGCGCGTAATGGTGGTACGGCAATCTACGGCTACAAAATTGATTACTGCCAAGGTGCCTGTGTTCCAGGAAGTGCCTGGACCCAATTGACTCCAAATACTGGGTCTACCTCTACCACCTTCACTTATGGAGCATTGTCGCAAGGTACCCAGTATTCGTTCCGCGTAAGTGCACTCACCGCTAAGGGCGTGGGTAACTTTGCCTATGCATCTGCGGTAACGCAGCGGCTTCCTCAGGCGCCGGCAAATCTTCGAGTTGCCCAGGGATACTCGCAGGTAACGCTTTCATGGGATCCCGTGGATAACACGACCGATGGGCGTGGAAGCAATATTGCGATTAGCGGTTACCAGGTGGAGCAGAAGATCAACGGAATTTGGGTGGTCCTCAGTACGATCTATGACAACACGCAATTCGTTTATTTGGTGAGCGGACTGACGAATGGCACTCCCTACGATTTCCGTGTCGCAGCCTTCACTTCTGGTGGGGAGGGTTTGCCGGTCGGTGCGGCGCAAGATGCCCCAGTTGTAGGCAATTACGCCACGATCACTGCGGCTCCTTATGGTTCGCCCACACCACCGTTGAATTTCTCTGCAGTTGCAGGTGCCCGCGCAGGCGATGTATTGCTCTCATGGAGTCCGCCGGAAGCAAACAGTGGAATTACACCAATTGGCTATCGTCTTGAGTGGAGTTCCACTTCGGCTTCTAGTGGTTTTGTGGTGCTCTCAGCAAATGTGACCGGTACCAGTTATACCTTTAGCTCCTTCACGAACGCGCCGGCATGGTTCCGGGTTGCGGTCTATCAAGGCGGAACCTCTGGCGCCCATGCGGCCAGCAGTTGGTCGGTGGCGCAGTTATCGTTCCTCACTCCGGTGCCTACCCTCACCTTTACGCCTCCGGTGAAAAATCTTTCAGCCGACTATGTGACCAATTTTGGTGATCGGACATATTTATCGTGGACATCTCAACCTCTTGCATCTGGGAATACTCTCGTTGGCCACATCATTGAGAAGAGCACCGATGGCGGCGCAACATACTCGACTGTGGCGTCAAATGCATCGACGGCTACGAATTACACAGTTACCGGCCTCACCCAAGGTGTCAGCACAATATTCCGAGTGACGGCAATTACGACAAATGGAAATTCATTGCCGGGGAGTGTCTCTTTCCGTCCCGCAGTTGCACCGGGTGTTGTACGTAACCTGCTCGCTACCACCACTGATCGTTCGGTCACGCTTAACTGGCTTGCGCCCGTCTCCACTGGCGGATATCCCATCATTGGATATCAGATCCAGCAGACCAGCCCGACCGCGTTGGTTTACATCACGAATACCCTTTCAACGACTCCTTCATTCACTATTTCAGGACTCACTCCCGGAACGCAGTACAACTTCTCGGTCTATGCCCGTACCGCTTTTGGAGTGGGAGCCGCAACTGTGGCCTCGGTTGTTCCATCGGGGCCGTCAGGTCCAGTGGTACTGCTCAATGCGTCTGCAGTTGATCGCGGACAAGTGACCATTAACTGGAGTGAGCCAAGCAATTACAACGGCTTACTGACGACCTATTCCGCGGGGCGTGAGATGCTCACTGGCTACCGGATTGAGACAAGTATCGATCCTACGGTTGCTTCAAGTTGGACGGTTAATCAGACTCTGACTTATCCCACGACAAGTTATATCGTGAGTGGTATTCCTAACGGACGCACCGTCTGGATTCGTGTGACACCGACGAGCACTCGTGGCGATGGTGTGAGTTCGATGATTCCGGTGCTCCCCAGCACGGCACCTGATGCCCCGACGCAACTCGTATCAGTTGCTGGAGATGGAAGCGTCGCACTCTCCTGGGTTGCACCACTCGGCAATGGCGGACTTCCAATTGTTGGATATCAAATTGAGGTTTCTACTCCTAACAGTCCAACAAATTTCCCAAGTCCATTTATCGCTAACACAGGAAATACGACCACCTCATTTACTGTGTTGGGCCTTAATAACTCGTCAACATACGGATTCCGAATTAAGGCACTCTCAGCCGCAGGGCTGCTCTCCAACGGCGCTACTGTCACTTCAAGTCCGATCGCCTCAAGTGGTGCACCTTCGCAGGTATCAGTAACGCCGCAGAGTGAAGGAGGGGTGCTTGCAGTCACGTGGGCTGCGCCAGTGGCCCTCAACGGAACGGTCACGCGCGGTTACCGTATTGAAGTAGCTCCCGTAGGAAGCGACTACCCAGCGACGCCACTTTCGGCGATGATTCCGACCGGAACGCTCTCGTATCGAATTGGCGGACTGACGAATGGTGTGAATTACAAGATTCGTCTCACCACAATTGCAGATACTGGTCCTGGCGAGAGTGTGGAAAGCACAGGGGTACCGAGCACGAAGGCGACTGCACCGTTACGAATCTTCTACTCATACGATCCGGTTTCCACAAACCTGAATCTCTCGTGGACGCTTCCGGTTAATACGGGAGGGCTCCCCATTTCTGGATGGAAGATTGAGTATTGCTTACTTGCTTCCTACCTCTGTGACTCTTCGCTGGCTACGAACTACAACGTAGTTACCAACAACACTATGTCCTCTACAGCTGCCTATTCGTTCGCGGCGTCCTCTTATGGAAGCCAGACCGACTCTGTCCGCTATCGCGTAAGTGCCATTACGGGTGCAAGCACTTTAGGTATTGGCGAAACTGTCGATATTCCGCTTTATCGCAATGCCATGCCGGCACGTGTGACAAGTACAAATGCTCTTGGTGGAGGAAATCTCACGATCACGACAACTACTCCGTCTGGGTTGATCCACAAGGGTGACCGAATTGAAATCGCTGATCCCAGCGCTCCAGGTGGGTGGCGCGCCTTTAGTGCGCTCACGAATCCTTACTGCGGTGATTGGTACAACGGTACGGGGTACTCGACGCTTACATGCAATACCACTCAATATTTCACAGTAACTGGGCTTACGAATGGATCGGTCTCGGTCTTCCGTATTACTCCGGTATACACCACTAAGGATGCGCAATTAACTGTCGAAGCGGCGCCGACCATCACTTCGATATTGCCGACCGCGCCCCCAGCCGGTGTCACAGGTTTGGTAGCTACAAATCCAGCCTCGGGCACGATTAACCTGTCGTGGACACCACCGGCAACCGCGGTGGTGGAGCGCGTCACCGGTTATCGCGTTGAGTATTCAACCAGTTCGACTGGTGGATACACCTTGGCAACTTCGGTCCTTGGCTATTCGGCATCGCAAGCCTCAATTAGTGGTCTGACTAATGGAACGAATTATTGGTTCCGTATCACTCCATTGAGCCCTCTTGGCGATGGCAAGTTTGCGATTGTTCAGTTGATTCCTTTCGGTACGCCAACTGCTCCCGTCTTCGTTCGAAACGGATCAAATAACGATTTCACCACGAACCCTGGCGCAATCGTGCTACGTTGGAATGCGCCGACCGATACCGCCGGTTACACCCTTTTGGGTTATCGGATTGAATCTTGTATTGCAAATACCGAGACATGCACCGTCGTCTCGCCATTGACGAATGTGACGGTACATACCGTTTCGGGTATTGCAGCTGCGACCGCAGTTTCCTATCGCGTCACACCAATATTCACTCCAGGGTCAATTCTTGGTACTTCTGCACGATTTACTGTGGTTTCTGGAGTTGCACAGGTACCGGTAGCAAATACGCCCAATTATGTGGAGAACATCGCGGCTACCTACTCCACAACTGGAACGCTCTCTGACGTAACGCTGACCTGGACAAAGCCAAGCGCGGGAACTGCTCCGACCTCTTACACCTTCTTCAACGGTGCAGGGGGAACTACTGCAGTAGCTGGTTCAAGTATTACAGCGCTCTCTGGTGGCACTATGGTTTCGGGAGTATTTACTCCCACGGCTGGTGCTACAACATTTAGCGCCAAGATAACTGGCGTCAACATTGTCTCGACGCAAGCCCACTACTTTGGAGTTGCGGGAGTTGCGGGTGCATATACCGGACTTACATCATTAGTGCCGCTCTATTTGATTCCACAAACCTTGGGTGTGGGTACGATCACTGGAACCACGCAAGATTCTCAGATATATCTCACGTGGAGTGCGCCCAGCGGTGCCGTTGCGCCGGTGACTTATCTTGTCGAATTGCGATCGGCGCTATCAGGAAACGCATTCACTACGGTCGCGAGCAATTACTCTGCCACGAACCTCTACATCAATGGACTCGTCAACGGAGTCTCGTACGACGTGCGCATCACTCCATATTCCTCGCAGGGAATCGGTACTTCTTCCACCGGAACGGGGTACGTACCGGCGACCACTCCAATGCAGCCGGTGATTGTGGCAACTCCGCTCTCGGCCTCCGCAATTAGGTTGACGTGGGTCCTGCCAAGTGATGGCGGCTCACCTATAACCTCGTGGCAGATTTATCGCGGGCAAAATGCAGGAGCCACGCTCTACCAAACAATTTCGACGAACGCGGCGACCACCTTTACCTTTGACGACACCAGCCTTCCCGTCTCCAATAGCTATTACTACGCCTACCAAATCATCGCGGTAAATGCGAAGGGTAATTCGCCAACTTCAACATTGATCTACGGATATCCAATGGGCGTCTTTGGTCCTCCCACAAATGTGATTGCGACCGCACAAGATAGCCAAAACACATTGACCTGGACGGCTCCAGTAACCGTAGGTCAACCGGTTCAGGGTTACCGTATTGAACGAAGCTTTAATGGCGTGGAGTGGTTGGTGCTCGCAGCGAGCACTGGTAATGCGAATACCTCTTATGTGGATCCCGGCTTAGTAAATGGTACGCCGGTCTTCTACCGCATTGCCACGTTGGGTTCGTTGGGCATGAGTACTTACTCGCCCGTCATCCCTATTATTTCAACAGGTCCTTCACCAGCCCCTGCAACTCTCACCGGCACTGGGCTCGATAAGCAGGTATTCCTCCAATGGCAGGCCCCGGCTACCAGCGGCGGATCGCCCATCACGGGTTACCGAATTCTCTCTTGTGCATCACCCTCAATTTCCGGGTTTGGTGCCACGATTTCCAATTGTTCGACCGTAGTAACTCCCAACACCAACACGACGAATACTTCGTACACAGTGCCGTCGCTCTTAAACGGAACGACTTATTACTTTGCTGTCCAGGCAATCAC
>RGER01000160.1 GCA_009917815.1 Actinomycetota bacterium | reverse complement strand
CATTTTCTTGGAACGTAAAACTTCTTCCATGACGGCGCGATCATTACTGACGAGCACGAGTCCATGAACTGGATGGGATTCGAGGCGAAGGCGACCGTATTGGTTACCAGGATGAGAGTGGTGGCTTCAGCTAGAGCCATAGCAGCCGCACCGACCATAGTCTTTCCGGCACCACAGGGCAGAACCACGACACCAGAACCACCGTGCCAGAAATTCTCTGCGGCATGCTTTTGATAATCGCGAAGTGTCCAGCCTTCTTCTTTAAGTGAGATGGGGTGCGCTTCGCCATCAACGTAACCAGCGAAATCCTCCGCTGGCCCATTTTCTTGGAACGTAAAACTTCTTCCATGACGGCGCGATCATTACTGACGAGCACGAGTCCATGAACTGGATGGGATTCGAGGCGAAGGCGACCGTAGCGCGACATAGTGTCGGCAATATCTACAAGTAAGGCGTGGGGGACGGCGTAACGTGAGTAGCGAATCAAAATATCAATAACTTGTTCTGCATCATGACCAGCAGCACGGGCATTCCATAGACCAAGTGGTGTGAGTCGGTAGGTATGCATGTGTTCTGGAGCGCGCTCTAATTCAGCAAAAGGAGCGATCGCACGACGGCATTCACCGGCCAGAGCATGGTCGGTATCCAAGAGAATGGTCTTATCGGATTGAACGATAAGTGGGCCGTCGGTCATCCCTCCAGTTTATGGCCTGAAAGTGGTTACCGCTTACCGTGCGCTAGCCCGGCTATTGAGCGAGGATTCGGGCAATCAATGCGCCAGCGAGTTGCGCGCGTTCGGCAATGGCCGCTGCACTTGCCCACTCGTTTGCTGCATGGGCCCCTTCTCCGACAGCTCCGATTCCATCTATTGTCGGTATCCCGAGGGCTGCGGTGAAGTTTCCATCACTAGCTCCGCCCACTTGCGCGCTGCCCAATTCGGGCAGGCCAAGCTCTTCGGCGCACTCCTTTGCAATAGCAAAGAGGCGGGCACTTGAAGAGGGATCCAACGGTGGTCGATTAATGCCACCTTCGATGCGGACCGAGGCACCACCGCTCGTGGTGCCAGCTAGCGAAGTGATTGCACTGTGGACACGACTCTGTTCGGCAGTCGTGAAAGCGCGTACATCAATATCTAAGTGCGCAAGTGCAGGCACTGTATTCAGAGTGGTACCGGAGTGGAGTACGGTCGGCGTCACCGTGGTACCAACTCCTACGTTTGCGGCGGCCAGAATCGCCGGATAGAGCGTGGCAATTTCTAAAGTGGCGTTGATGCCCTTCTCTGGATCTAGACCGGCATGTGCGGCTCGCCCTTCAACAATCACCCGATACATGGAAGTGCCTTTGCGCGCGGTCTTTAATTTTCCATCGAGTGAGGCTTCGAAAACTAAAACAGCGTCAGCGCCGCTGGCGATCTCTTCAATGAGCGCCCTAGAGCATTCACTGCCGGTCTCTTCGTCGGTGGTTGCTAGAAGAGTGACGCCACCGCGATCTGAAAGAGATTGGAGAGCGTAGGCAGCTTGTACAAATCCAGCCTTCATGTCGAAAACCCCTGGACCTCGCATCACATCGCCACTCACCTGCCAGAGGGGTTCGAAGGAGCCGTGCGGCCAGACCGTGTCTAAATGAGTGAGCAGTAAGACGCGCGGGTTGGCACTTCCCCATCGCAAAGTAGGTCTCCCGAGGACATCGCGCACCTCGCCCGGGGTACCTAGAAGTTCACTGAGGATGGCGTTTGCCTCATCGATTACTTTCCGGCAGGCCTCGATATCTTCAGTAGGTGAGGAGATTTCCACGAGGCGGCGAACGAGTTCCATGTAGTTATCTTGCCAGTCGAAGTGGTTAGGTAGGGGTATGAGCGAAGTCCGAATCGAAATCCTCGCGGAATTGCCGCGTCAGCGACTCGCTCGCGAGCTCTTTGACGTGGTCTGGCCGGGTGACGAGGGCACGCAAATTACTCCTAATCTCTTGCAAGCCATGGTGCACAACGGAGCCTATCTCTCCGGTGCATTTATGGGTGATGAGTGTGTGGGGGCGGCCTTCGCTTTCCCTTCAAAAGGTAGCGATGACCATCTGCACTTGCACTCACATATGGCAGGTGTGCTCGACTCCTTCCGTGATCGCAATATTGGGTATGCCCTCAAGGTTCATCAACGTGAATGGGCAATAGCCCACGGCTATGACCTCATCACCTGGACTTTTGATCCGTTGGTTTCGCGCAATGCCAATTTAAATATCACCAAACTCGGCGTCGAGGTTCCTTTCTATCATCGAGATTTCTACGGTCAGATGCCCGATGCGGTAAACGCAGGCGATGCGAGTGATCGAGTGATGGCTTATTGGCACTTGAATTCCACGCGCGCTAAGAATGCGCTCGCAGGTGGGGAGTGCGCAATATCGAATTCTCCATTTCTACTTGCCGAAGTAGATGGCGAACCTGTGGTGCAACAGGTACCGGGAGACGCACATGAAGTGCGAGTGGCACTTCCGGCGAATATCACTGACCTGCGTTCGCAGAATATGCAACTCGCTCGAAGTTGGCGCCAACACGTTCGTGGCGCGCTGGAGCCACTCATGGCATCAGGATGGAAAATTACCGGATTTACTCAAGATCGCTGCTACGTACTGGAGGAAGAAAATGCGCATTCATGAAATTGAGATTCGTCACGTGGGTGTCCCCTTGGTACGTCCTTTCCGAACCTCTTTTGGCACGCAGACCGAGCGCGATCTCTTAGTTCTTAAAGTCAGTACAGACGTTGGTGATGGTTGGGCAGAGTGTGTTGCGATGTCAGAGCCGCTTTACTCACCTGAGTACACGCATGGATGTGAAGATGTTTTAGAGCGTTTCCTAGTTCCGGCATTACGGAAAGTCGGAGAAATCCGAGCAGAAGAAGTGGCAGATATCCTGCAACCATTCTTGGGTCATCAAATGGCTAAGGCAGCAATTGAAACTGCTCTCCTTGATGCCGAGTTGAAGCATGAAGGGCGATCCTTCGCATCGTTCTTTGGCGCTGAAAAGGAGGAAGTTGATTGTGGCGTCTCGGTCGGCATTGCAAACAGCATCGACGCACTTCTTGAAGAGGTAGGTGATTACGTCGATCAGGGCTACCGCCGGATCAAATTGAAGATTGAACCAGGTTGGGATCTAGAACCAGTCCGAATCGTGCGCCAGACCTGGCCCAAAATGCCCTTGCAGGTAGACGCGAATCAAGCCTATTCGCGCGATGACGCCGCTCACCTTTCCGGGCTCGACGAATTCGACTTGCTACTCATTGAGCAACCCCTTGATGAGCATGATGTGCTCGGTCATGCTCTGCTATCGCGCGCAATTCAGACACCTGTTTGCCTCGATGAATCGATTACCTCGCTGCAATCAGCACGTGATGCAATCGCGATGGAAGCGACAACTGTCATCAACATTAA
>RGER01000159.1 GCA_009917815.1 Actinomycetota bacterium | reverse complement strand
ACTCCACACAACACATCATTACTTGCTGCCCGAGGAGTTTTCATATTCCTTCTCGTGGCTGCGCCGCTGCTTGCGCAAGATTCGCATTATCGAAATTGGCTTTTTATACTTCTCGTAACTACAGCACTTTTTCATCTCACATTTGTTACAAAAAGAAATGTGCCCCGTCTCTGGTTACAAATCCTGGGTGTGTTCCTGGCCGAAGGTTCCCTTTGGTGTGCTTGGGCCGGATCAGACACATTTGTAAGTGCCAAGCCAACCCAATGGATTGCGAATGTCGCAATCATCTCTGGCTTACTCCTCGCATCGAGTCGTCAAGGCCTAGCCCGTTGGGTTCTGCTTCTACTTTCGTACTTGCCGCCTTTCATTCTCTGGAATCTCACGAGCGATCCAGAAGTGCAGCAACTTCTCAAGTTACCCCTCCTTTCGGGTGTGATTTGCGCGCCCATTCTCTTCTTGGCCACCGTTCTTGCTCGACAACAAAACAGCGAAGTTCAGACCCGGGGGGAGACCATTCGATTGGCAGTTTTGGCAGAGTCTGAACGTGCCAAGTTGGCGATCTCCCGGCTGGAGAGATGGAATTCAGCAGTTCGTAATGCTCGAGAATTGATGACGGAAGTAAAGAATGGAATTCCAGTGGATGACGCTATTCGTCAAAGGGCTGAGGTGGCTGACTCGCAACTTCGTGCTCACCTACAGATAGATCCAGATGAGGACGGCTCTTTTGCTCGATTAGCCCTTGAACTTTCGGAAGCATGTTCACGGCGCGGAAAGGTACTCCACATTGTTGTTAACGAGGTTTCTAAGAGCTTTGAACCGATTCCCTACGAGGTAGATAACTTTTTGCGGGCGCTAGTAAACGAAATGGATTCCCAGGGGCGATTGAGGATTATCACTTTGGAAGACCAAGAAATTATGAGCCTGACTTCGTCGCTCTCTGGCGAATACAAGAGTTTGCAGATGTATCAGGATCAGTTGAAAATTTCGGCGCTATCTGAGTGGCTCTACCGCGACACCACACTCTCCATCGAATTCTTATCGCAGAGTGAAATTCCAGAGATTTGGATCAATATTTCCCGACCGATTAAGAGGATTGTCTAATCAGTTTTACATTTTATGCGCTAAACGAGTCCGTACTCCTGGGCTAGGCGAAGTAAGTCAATTTTTGTCTTAGCAGTTTTCCCTTCTGCTCTCAATTTGGCGCGCACCCGATCGATATATTCACTAGCGGTGCTTGTAGCTACTCCCATACGTTTGCCTACGTCGTCCATGGTTAATCCCGAGGTATAGAGCACTAGTGCAGTTTTCTCTCGATCAGAAAACTTGAAATTTGGCTCTTGAGCGCTGAGAACGCCAGCCACTTGTGGTGACAGATAGGTTCCACCGGCTAGGACTGTTTGAAGTGCCGTGAGAAGTTGGTCGAGTGCTGCCGTCTTTGTGAAGTACCCACGTGCACCAGCAGAGAGAACACTCTTTACAATTGAGGCTTCCCCGAGTGCGCTCATCACAAGTATGGGAACGCCCCTCGACGAGAGTTGTGAAACGATTTCTACTGGTGTGCGGCCATCGCCGAGATCAAGATCTACAACTGCACACGCTGGTATGGAGTGATTGAGCGAAAGCAGAGCCTCGGGCAAGGAATCACCGGCGTAAGAGATATGAGAGCCGACGAGTTCGATTTCTATTCGTCTCTTGATGGCATCGAGAACAATTGGATGGTCTTCTAGTATCAAGATATCCATAACTCACTCCTGTCCTTAGAATGAAGGACTTAAGTACATGCCCTTGTAACAGTAGCAGAGGCGCCCGAAGTGCTGGTGAATTTTCGCTCTATGAAGTTACTCTAAGGGCGTGAACAATCGTCTCTTTGGACTCATTGCAGTACATGGAGAACTTGAGCGAATTGAAAAAGCGAATCAAATATTTTTCCACTCATACGCAATCCTGACTTTCTTCGTTCCCTTTTGGTTAGTCACCTTCAAGGGGGAAGGAAGCACATTCTTTAGAATTCTCTGGCAGGTCACTTTCGGTTTGCTTATCATCAGCATCTTCTGGATTGGGAAAGCTGCTTATCGACTCTACCTGTGGGCGATACCCATGCTGGCCCTGACTACTTCTGGGATGAGTATTTTGATACTCCGCCCAAAATCGGGAGACTCGTCTCTGCCAATCACATTAATCACCCTTGCGGTAGTGCTATATACGAGTAGCACGCTACCTAGGAAACACACCTATTTCTGGATTGGTATTGCACTACTCTGCGAGGCCATCGTCCTTAAATATGGTGGGGCTTGGTTTGCATTCGGCGGAGCTATTATTCACGGCATCCCGATTGTGATCATATTCCATGCCACTGTAGGTGTTCTGGTGTACGAAGCTCTTCACCGTTCGAGAACGCAGGCTTTACTTTTAGATCAAGCACTCTCTGAATTGGTCGCGCTCCGCTCGAAAATAGAGTTCGTAACAGAGCGTGAGAGGGATAGACGAACGCGCTTGCAGCGGATACACGGTAACGTTCTAAATGCTCTCATTGGTTTAGCTAATTGGACAGGACCAATAACGTCTACACTTCTCAAAAATTTTGGCAGTGGTCTATCTGGTGCACTTGATATCAAGCAATCAGAGGGAAGCTCTCTTGGGCAACTTTCAGAGAATATTCTTCGAAGAATAGATACTCGGGATTTTAAAGTTCGCTATTTGTCCACAGCAGATATTGTCGTTACGCAAAAGAATGCGACCGCAATCAGTGCAGTAATTGAAGAATGCGTAAACAATGCCATTCGCCATTCCGGCGGAACGACGATAGGAATTGGCTGGCGCATTTCCGACCATGGTGAGGTTGAACTCTGGGTTCAGGATGATGGTAGGGGATTTCCAAGCGATTTCGAAGCACGCCTTGGTTGGAATGCGATAATTCTTCCGAATGTGAAAGAACTTGATGGCCGGTACACAATTGAAGCCCATAACCCATCAGGAACGCGAATCACTTTTACCTTTCTGAATTTTAATTTTATGAGTGCCGAATTCGGTGCCATCCAATCTTTACGGCATACATTCGAGGCACAAGATACTTATCGTGATAATGCACTGGGTTGGGCCTCAATCGTCACTGCTTATATTTTGCTTCTCTTATCTCCCATATACATTTTGAGTTTTGGTGACTGGCAAAGGCCAGCGCTGCTGTCACTAATTCTCTTCATTTATCTCTCAATTCTTCTTCGTTTTCCAAGATTACAAACGCTTGCCACATTCACAGGAGGTATCTTGCTTGCCTGCGGATTATTGCTTGTGTCCGAACAAAATGTATCTGGTTGTACAAATTCATCGAGCTTGCAATGGTTTGTAAACATTGGCGGCACTATTTTTCTCGCTTCGGTATATAGATTCAGTACTCGTGCATTTTTACTTCAATTTCCCTTAT
>RGER01000158.1 GCA_009917815.1 Actinomycetota bacterium | reverse complement strand
GTAGGCGTCCTGTTTCAATTAATGCCGCGTAGACCACGAGGGCGTAGTGCGCGGGACTGATGATGAGGCGATCACGTTTGGGATCTCTACGGCCGTGGAACTCGGCACCTGTGAGGTAATCGTCGCTTCCTACACGAGGAACTCCGGAGAACATCGGTGGCGCGATAGGGGAGTAGAGCGGCGCCAAATCAAGCATCCCGCCATAAAGGCAGGAGAGTAGTTCGGCCGCCGAACAGGCTTGGCTCATATACCCGCCGTTTTGCGAGAGGGTGTGCGCCAGTACGCGGCGCCTAATGCCAGCTGCGATTCGTGCAATCTCTTTTTCGGCAGTGAGAGTCATATTCATCCTCTTATCGGGGGAAGGCAGCAGAGACGCCGCCATCGACAGCAATCACAGTACCTGTCGTACGTGATGACTCATCGGAGAGCAGGAAGGAGACGGTTTGCGCGACATCGATACTTCGCACTCTGGCTTTGAGAAGGTTACGAGAGGCGTAGAAGTCCTCGAGATCCTCAGGAGCGACGCCGTGTGCGGCCGCACGTTGCTCACGTATTCCGCCCTCCCAGAGTTTGCTGTGGTCAAAGACCGCATCGGGATTGATTGCGTTGGCTCTGATGCCCGCACTTCCGCCTTCTAGTGCGGTGATGCGCATGAGTTGTAACATTCCTGCCTTGGTGACGGAGTAGCCTCCGAAACCTGCGCCTGGTGCAAAAGCATTCTTACTCGCGATGTAAACGATTGCGCCGCCCATTCCTTGTCTCCGCAGCGCACCGAGGGATTCCTTTGTCATAAGGAACGCGCTAGTGAGGTTAATATCCAAGCCGCGCCGCCACTTCTCGGCAGTTAATTCCTCGAGCGAATCGGAGACGCCAATTCCTGCATTGATCACGACGCCATCAAGCCCACCGAAATGTGCAATGGTCTCTTGTACGGTTTGTCGCACCGTGGCTTCATCGGCTTGATCACCGAGAATTGTCAATGGCTCAGGCGACTTCATTGCGGCGAACTCTGCAACTACTTCATCAATACCTTTTTGATCAACATCTGCCAACGTGACGCTTGCGCCAAGGCGACCTAATTCGAGTGCGATCCCTCGCCCAATGCCGCTACCGGCTCCTGTCACAATGAAAATATGGCCAGCAAATTTTGCAGGCGCTGGGCGGGATTGTAATTTGTACAGTTCCATGGGCCAGTAATCGAAGCGGAAAATTTCTGATTCAGGGATTGTCGAAGCGGCGCCGAATGCGTCGATGACGCGTGCTGCCACGCTATGAGTGTGGAGAGCGATATCGGCCAACATGGAGCCTTCGCTACGAGTGGCACCTGCAGTAATCGCGCCTACTCCGGGTACGAGCATTACTTTCGGATCATTTCCGTGGCTGACATAGCCTTCGGGGAGATGTGACTTATTGCGTTCAAAATAAGCCGCGTATTCAGTACGGTAATTCTCAATAGTTTTTGCGGGTTCTGTTACGTCAACGAGTGCGGACTTGGGGCGGATGCGCAACATGTGGTCAGCGCTAGAAACCCCCGCGGCAACGATTTCTGCGGCATCAGAGCGTGAGGCCACTTCTTTTAGTCGTGAATCTGTACGAAGTATCTGCTTCTTTCCAAGTGATCCGCGCAACGCCAAGAGCAAGTTGGTGTACTCGGCAAGTGGCATATCGGCGTGGTTGAAGTTAGCTTTAGGACGAGTATTGAGCGAATCCAAATATTTGTCAGCCAGGGCTACCGCATCATGCGTCTTCTGCAAGCAGACGTTGCTGGATTCATCCCAGACCACGAGCCCGTGATTAGCCAAGATGACGCCTTCGGCATTTCCGAGTTCGCCGACAATCTTTGAGAGCGAGAATCCGGGGCGCATCCAATCAACGTATGCATACCCTTCACCGAGGGCTTCTCGTACGGCTCGGGGACCATCTGGGTGATTCGTGAGTGCGCAGATCGCATCGGAGTGCACGTGATCGATGTGCTTCGCTGGTAAGAATGCGTGGAGCAAGGTTTCAATAGATGGGCGACGTGACGTGGGATCAACGAGGGCGCGCGTGACATAGTCGGTCATTGTTTCATCGTCTAAATCATTGAATTGGCGCAGCGCGAGGAGTTCTTCTAAGTAGAGTGCTGGGTAGTCCCGAGCAACGGCGTATTGCATATCCGCACCGGATCCCTTGACCCAGAGCACTCCGCGCGTACGACCCAAATGATCGGTGAGATCACCCTTGCTCGAGGTATTTCCGCCACCGAAGACCACGAGCGACTGATCGGCACCGATTGCCTGTGAGCGAGTAACAAGTTCTTGAAGCGGAAGGGGGATGCTCATGAGGCGCTCCCAGTGTTGAGATCTTCGCCCTTGGCAATTTCGTAAACTCGCTTTTCTGTGACCACGGCGGCGATATAGCGTGCCGGAGTCACGTCGAATGCGGGATTGTACGAAGTGGCACCAATGGGGGTAGTGCGTACCCCAGCGAAGTTGCAGACTTCGGCGTCGTTTCGAAATTCGATATGAATTTCTCTGCCCGTCTTCATGGAGCGATCAACGGTTGATTCTGGGGCGACAACCATGAATGGAATACCCGCGGCGTTGCACGCAAGGGCCACACCGAGTGAACCAATTTTATTTGCACTATCGCCGTTACTCACGATGCGATCTGCGCCGATGAGTGCACCGTCGATTTCACCGGTCATGATCGCCATGGCCGCTGCGCCATCGGGAAGCACTTTGTAGGGGATGCCCTCTTGATCTAACTCCCAAGCGGTAAGGCGAGCGCCTTGCAAGAGTGGCCTCGTCTCATCAGCAAAGACAATTTCGATGCGACCTCGAGAAGCGAGCTCGCGGATCACTCCAAGTGCGGTGCCCCACGCAGTGGTTGCGAGCGAGCCGGTGTTGCAATGAGTCAACAATCTCAGTGGCCGATCGCCCACGTTTTTTAACCACCAGTCGGCTCCAAGTTTGCCCATCGCATGATTTGCAGCTTCGTCTTCGGCGGCGATCTGTTGGGCAGCCGCAAAAACCACATCGCGTCCTTGTGGCACGAGCGGGCGAACTTTGTCGACGGCCCAGGCAAGGTTGACGGCGGTCGGTCGCGCATTGCGTACTTGGTCGATCGCATCATCGAGTTGAGCAGGGCTCCAACTTTCACGGATACCTTGATCCACCGCGAGGACAACGCCGAGTGCGCCGGCGACTCCGAGGGCGGGAGCGCCGCGAACGGCGAGACGTTGAATGGCATCGACCAAGACCGAGACTGTGGTGATCTCGATGGTCTCAACTTGAGTGGGGAGCAACGTTTGGTCGAGCAGTACCACCGCGCCGTTACGCCATTCAATCGTTCGTGGAACGCTTGACATCTCTACCCCTCAAGTCAATAGTTGTCCTACAACTTGATCGAAAGGCTACTCCGGCTCATGGCAATTGCAAAGTCCTCGGCGCTGCCTTCCCCGGCAACTACCAAAGGCAGGCGGGGTTCACTGGCCACCC
>RGER01000157.1 GCA_009917815.1 Actinomycetota bacterium | reverse complement strand
CTCCGCCCGGATCCACGAGATCCCGTGGCAGCTCTTGAGCGCGAGGTATTAAAGACAATTCTGCAGACCCCTCAGAACTCACCCAGTTGGCGTGACCTCGAAGCAAATGATTTCTTTCATGAAATTTACCGGGCGCTCTTTCTTCGTCTGCACGGTGTCGAAGGTGGAGCAGATCTGACTGCCACTGTCGAAGCAATTCGAGGTGCAGGTGATAATGAATCAATTGAGATTGCTTCGCTAGCGACAGAATTGGCCGTGGAGCCGATGCGCACTTCGGACACCGCAGGTACACGTTATGGCGAGAGTTTAAGTTATCGATTACGAGAAGTGGGCGTCTCTCGTCGAATAGAAGAGCAGAAGTCCGAGCTCCAACGAGTAAATCCATTGGAAGAAGCCGATCGTTATCAAAAACTCTTTACGGACTTAGTGCAAATGGAAGCAGTGCGACGACAGTTACGCGATATTGCCTTGGGTGAGTTGGATCGTGGCTAGGGAAACAACTGGCGCTCGAGTACTTGCCGAAGTGGAGGGGATGAAGGTGAAGATGGATTGCCTCACCCTTGACGGGCGAGAGATTCCTTGGTGCGAAATCGACGATCTCACGGTCAACGACGACGGAATTCAAGCGCTCCTCGCCGGCGGAGAACGGTGCACGCACTCCTTCGGAGCAGCGACCGTGCGCGATCAGCGGCGAGTAGCCCAAGCCCTCCGCGAGCGCGTGATGGCCTCGATCCTGATCTCCTCGGCGGGACCTGAAGGCGCTTTAGTCGCCCTCAGGCGAAGCGCCACCGGGGAAGTATTTACCCGGATCTCGGTCTCCGGTGAGATCTCAGAGGCAGGTCGCCGCGGCGCCGAGGCGACCTAGGCTTCCACTCACTTTCCCGTGTAGCTCAATTGGCAGAGCAGCCGGCTGTTAACCGGCAGGTTCTTGGTTCGAGTCCAAGCGCGGGAGCCACTGCTTCGAGGCGTCAGCCCGAACTCCAGCCTGAGCGTCAGCCCGAACTCCAGCCTGAGCGCCAGCCAGCCCGAGCAGATGCTTGTGAACGAGCGAATTTGTGAGTTTTCGCAGAGCCTGGGGTGAGATCCCTGGCGAAGCCCCCCATCACACCCTTGGGAGCCCTACGGTGTACTTATCCGAGATTCGGCTAAGTATGTAATACGGCAGGGTATGTAAATCGGCAGGGTATGTAGATTCGGCAAGGTATGTAGATCGGCAGGGTATGTAAATCGGCAGGGTATGTAAATCGGCAGGGTATGTAATACGGCAAGGTACGTAATTGAGGTTCGGTCGAGCAGAAGGAGGATGACATGGCTGCAGTAAGTGCGAATGCCCCCCTCATACTCGTCGTCGATGACGAAGATGGTGTCGCCGATCTACTTGTTGATGCGCTCACTCTCGGCGGATACCGCGCACGCCGCGCTCGCGATGGCCAAGAGGCGCTCCGCCTCCTTCGCGAAATTACGCCCGATGTCATCTTGCTCGATGTCAATATGCCCGGGCTCAACGGATTTGAAGTATTGGAGCGCATTCGCGCCAAAGGGGATGAGACTCCAGTCCTCTTCCTCACTGCTCGTCAGGAACGTGAAGATACGACTCGTGGATTCGTTCTCGGCGCTGATGATTACATCACCAAGCCATTTGGTCTCGAAGAATTACTTTTGCGCGTCAAAGCGATTTTGCGTCGCACGCGCAAAGAAGAACCCGAACCAGAGGTCTTGCGAAGTGGCAACCTAGAACTCCACTCAGAGACGCACGAGGTTCGACAGGCGGGGGAGATCGTCACGCTCTCACCCACTGAATTTCGTCTCCTTGAGTATTTAATGCTTAATCAGAAGCGCGTGCTCACTAAGGCCCAACTCTTGCGCGCTGTCTGGGATATTGATTTTGAAGCCGAAACGAGCGTCGTTGACACCTACATTTCATATCTCCGCAAGAAGTTAGATCCACAAGGCTTAGGACTCATCCGCACTGTCCGCGGAGTTGGCTTTCAGTTACGAGAGGTAGAAGCTGCCGCTGAAAAAGGCGCAGAGTGACCACTAGTGAAATTACGCACTCGATTAACTCTTATCTCATCGATTTTCATTGCCTTGGCATCGATTTGTATTGGCGTTTTTAGTGTGACCGCCACGCGGCAGAGTTCACTCACCCAAATCGATAACACCCTCACGCAAGTTCTCAACGCCAGCGATGGTGGCGCTCGAAGCGCTCAAGGCTCTGTGGTGGCACGCGCAGATGATCTCAACGTGGCGATTGCACTGGGCTTGGTCCTGCCGGATCAATCGATCACGGTGGTTCGTCGAGCGGGAGACGTTACTAACCCTTATGAATTCCCCTCGTTAAGCAAGAGTCAGATAGCGGATGCTAGTACGAAGTTCACCAACGTAGATGGCGCCGTGCCTTACCGAATTCGTTCACGATCGTTAGGCGATGGTGTCGCCTTAATGGCGGCCGCGCCATTAATCTCGCTCAATAGTGATCTGCGCCAATTAGTTATTAAGACAATTGTGGGTGCGCTATTTGTTATTTTGCTTTCAGGTCTCCTCGTCTGGTTTAGCACGCGACGCGCGCTACGCACGGTTGATGCCATGATCGACTCCGCTTCGGCCATTGCTGATGGCGAACTAGATCGCAAAGTTCCCGAGGCGCAGCCCGGAACAGAACTTGGGCGACTCGCCTCAGCGCTTAACATCATGATTTCATCCCTACGTTCCTCGCTGCGGGCCAAAGACGAATCTGAACAAGGCATGCGTCGCTTCCTCGGTGATGCCTCTCATGAATTGCGCACACCGCTTACTGTTATCAAGGGTTATGGCGAGATGCTCAAAGATGCCGAGAATTGGCATCTTGCTCCCTGCGCAGATCTGAAAATGGACAGTTCACCATCGCATCGGAACGCCCGTAACAAAGGCTCATCCATCCAGAAATGCCTGCTGCATTCTCAGCGATTTCACAATTTATGTCTTTGAATCTGCGTAGAAACTATGAAGTACGAGACAGAAAACTGTCGACGCTAGGGGAAGAAATCCATCATCGATCAGGACTGATGTATGACAACTTCGGTCCTATCGATTAGGTATAGAAGGTAGAGGGATAGCGACTATTGGGTGGATTGCTTGGACTGTATCTTCTCCGATACGCGCCGCTTCGCTTGTTGAATGCGATCTTCGCTGGCAGGATCACCAAGCCCTTGCTCGCGGAATCGTTGGAAGAGTTTGTCATTTGAGGGGTCCAGCTCAAGCGAATGAAGCCATGCCTCCTTCGCCTCGGACAATTTCTGCTGCTTCAAATAGATCTCGCCGAGATGCTCATAGATAACAGGATCATCGCCCACCAGCGCCACGGCCCTCTTGATCTCGGTGAGCGCTTCATTGACTTGCCCGGCCTTATAAAAGGCCCACCCGAGACTATCGATGTAATATCCATTATCAGGCTTGAGCGCAACGGCCTGTTTGGTCAAGGTCAACGCCTGCTCCACCTTG